>DZAL01000035.1:0-9571 GCA_022729575.1 Thiomargarita sp. | reverse complement strand
TCTGGGTTGGGTTTAGATTTGACAACTTTCGAAAAGTTGTCAAATCTGGTCTGGGTTGGGTTTAGATTTGACAACTTTCGAAAAGTTGTCAAATCTGGGTTGAGAGCACTATCTTCCCCAGGGTCGAGCCGGCTTCAATCAAGCGATGAGCCTCCGCTACTTGAGCCAGAGGAAAAACTTGACTTACTTTAACGGTTAAGCGTCCTGCTTCCAGCCATTTAGTCGCCTCTTCCAACATGCGCCGTTGTGCAATTCTCGCTTCGTGCATCTGCAAGTATAAAGGTGTGAGCATCAATTCTTGAATCAGATGAATATTTCGCAATCGTGCTGATTTCAATGCAATTTCTGGACAAATTAAATCCAAAATAGTTACTAACCGCCCATAAATACGAGTGGCTGATATTGATTGACAGCAAACATCACCACCCACGTTATCCATCACTACCTCTACGCCTTGTCCTTGAGTCCATTCCAACGCCGCTTTAGTAAAATCCGTTTGCCGGTAATTGATAACCAAATCCGCGCCTAAGGCTTTGGCCAATTCAGCTTTTTCGGGACCGCTTACGGTCGTTGCTACCGTGGCTTTAAGAATTTTTGCCAATTGGATGGCAACGTGCCCCACTCCTCCAGCACCGGCATGAATCAATACTGTTTGATTCGCTTGCACTTGAGCACGGTCCACCAATGATTCCCAGGCTGTAATCCATGCCAATGGTACCGCGGCAGCTTCTACCATCGATAAATTTTTTGGTTTCAGGGCCGCATAATCTTGATGAATTACGGTGTATTCGGCATAATTGCCGGGCACTGACGTGCCAATACCACCGTTGAAAAAATAAACTTCATCACCAACTTTAAATCGAGTGACGGCAGGGCCTACCGATTCCACTACCCCGGCCCCATCACAACCTAAAATAGCTGGCAATTTCTCCGGCCGAAACGTGCCACGTTGTCGCATTTTATAATCAACCGGATTTACTCCCGCCGCATGTAATTGGACTCGTATTTCTTCCGGTGAGGTCAATTGAGGCATGGCTACTTCTGACATCACTAAGCAATCTACGTCCCCTGGTGCGGTTAACCAAATCGCTTTCATTATAACCTCCTGCTTATTCAAAGAAAGATTTCAAAGAAAGATTTGACAACTTTTTGAAAGTTGTCAAATCTCGACCGCAGTTTAAGATTTGACAACTTTTTGAAAGTTGTCAAATCTCGACCGCAATTTAAGATTTGACAACTTTTTGAAAGTTGTCAAATCTCGACCGCAATTTAAGATTTGACAACTTTTTGAAAGTTGTCAAATCTCGACCGCAGTTTAAGATTTGACAACTTTTCGAAAGTTGTCAAATCTCGATTCAAATCTCGATTCATCTCGTCATTATTTCCAATCTCCTCGTAAGGCCAACACTGTTTCATATAATTGACTGGCGGTGGCCTCGGTGGGGGGCACGGGTGGGCCCACGGTTAAACCAATTTTTGACCACAAGCGTCGCGGAAAACGAGACATAGCGGCGCCGCCATGGCGACTAAAAAAGGTGCCCCACATTCCACCTAAAGCCAATGGAATCACCGGCACCGGTTGCAAATCTATAATCCGGTGAATGCCCCATAAAAACGGTTTCATCTCACCATCATTACTGATTCGGCCTTCGGGAAAAATACATACCAATTCACCGGCGTGCAAGGCTTCGGCAATTTTTTGAAACGCTTGTTCTAAAGTTTCTTTATCCTCCTTGATTCCCGCAATGGGAATCGCTTTCGCGGTCCTAAAAATGAAATTGAGCACCGGCGTTTGATAAATTTTATAGTGCATCACAAATCGCACTGGTCGCGGTAAACAGGCGGTAATCACCATGGCATCTAAGTAACTGACATGGTTGCAAACTAACACTTGAGCACCGGTCAAGGGCAGATTATTTAATCCTTTAATTTCTACTCGATACAAGGTGTGAATCACTACCCATACCAAAAATCGCATCAAAAATTCCGGGACCAACTTGAAAATATAGAAAGCGACCAACGCATTGAGAATGGAGACCAGGAGAAACAATTGCGGAATAGTCAAACCCGCGTTTAACACAACGACGGCAAAGATGGCTGATAACACCATCAAAAACGCATTGACGATATTATTGCCGGCAATGACCCGAGAGACATGACTACGGACACTGCGTTGCTGAATTAGTGCATATAAAGGCACGATATATAATCCGCCAGATGTACTCATCAGCACAATATCAATCATGACCCGCCAACTACCTGGCATTTGGGTAAATTCCTGCACTCCCAATAAAGTTTGAGTGGTAACGGGTGTGGAATAGGCTAACGATAAATCTAAACTAAACACACTAAGACCGATAGCACCTAACGGGACTAAGCCTACTTCCACTTTGTGTCCAGAAAAACGTTCACATAACAGCGAGCCAACACCAATGCCAAAGGAAAAGAGTGCGAGCAACAGCGTGACTACTTGCTCATTGCCGCCCAGGGTGTATTTGGTATAATTTGGCAATTGTGCTAAATAAATTCCGCCAAAAAACCAAAACCAAGAGATTCCCAACACGGAGAGGAAGACGGTGCGATTGTTTTGTAAAAATTTCAAGCTCCGCCAAGTTTCCGAAATCGGATTCCAATTGATTTTCAACTCTGGTGCTACTGCGGGTGCTAGTGGAATATAACAACTGGTTAAATATCCCAAGCCAGCGATGGCGATTACTATCACCGATACCATTAATGCGCCGAAGCCAGCGATACCAATTAAAATTCCCCCAGTTATGGTACCCAATAAAATGGCCACAAACGTTCCCATTTCGACTAAGCCATTGCCACCAATCAATTCCTCTGGTTTCAAGTGTTGTGGTAACAAACCATATTTGGTGGGACCAAACAAGCTCGAGTGGGCACCCATCAAAAACAAGATGGCCATGAGAAAAGGAATATGACCAAAATAAAAACCGATGGCAGCCATGACCATGATGATAATTTCTAGTAACTTAATCCAACGAATTAAAAAGGATTTTTCGTATTTATCGGCCAATTGGCCGGCCGTGGCCGAAAAGAGGAAAAATGGTAAAATGAATAACCCAGCACTTAAATTAACCAAGTTGTTACTGTCATCGGTCGTTAAGTTAGAAACCTGATACGTAATCAAAATAATGAGTGCATTCTTATAAACGTTATCGTTAAACGCGCCTAGAAATTGAGTTAAAAAATAAGGCAAAAACCGTTGCTGTTTCAACAGCGTAAATTGACTTTGAGGGTGGTCCGCCATAATCAAAAATAACCTCTTAAGACCGATTTGACAACTGGTTGAAAGTTGTCAAATCTAAGTTCAAAACAGATTTGACAACTTTTTGAAAGTTGTCAAATCTAAGTTCAAAACAGATTTGACAACTTTTTGAAAGTTGTCAAATCTAAGTTCAAATCTAAGTTCAAGATTTGACAACTTTTTGAAAGTTGTCAAATCTAAGTCAACACAGATTTGACAACTTTTTGAAAGTTGTCAAATCTAAGTTCAAAACAGATTTGACAACTTTTTGAAAGTTGTCAAATCTAAGTTCAAAACAGATTTGACAACTTTTTGAAAGTTGTCAAATCTAATTACTAACAAACAAATCCTCCTCAGTGTGACTAATCTTCACGCAACTTACATTTTGAAATCCCGCCGGCAATTTATGTCCACGCCGCGCCCGCTCACCTACATAAAACTGCATATCACGCTCTTTTAAAGTAATTTGTCGCTTGCCTGCCGATAAAGTGACTGTATCAGTCAATTTAAGTAACTGCAAATGAGTCACCGTTTCGGTACTTTTAGTTGGTAGGTTAAGCAATTTAACTCCTTTGCCTTTAGGTAGTTGTGGCAACTCACTTAACGGCACCAACGATAAATAACCGGCACTGGTAATCACTAAATAATAGTCAAATTGAGGACGAATGGGTAGCGGCGGTAAAATTTTGGCCCCTGCGGGTAAAGTTAACACCGCTTTACCCGCTTTACTTTTACCGTATAAATCACTTAAAGTCACGATAAAGCCGTAACCGGCATTAGATGCCAGGACATATTGTAACTCCGCTTCCCCCAGTAAGACGTAAATAAAACCAATGCCATTGGGTGGCGTAAATCGTCCAGCTAATGGCTCCCCCAAACCGCGGGCGGAGGGCAAGGTATGAGCCAACGCGGAATAACTACGACCACTGGCATCTAAAAACACCGCGGTTTGATTACTCCGGCCAGCACCCGCATAGGCAAAACTGTCACCGGCCCGATAATTCAAACTGGTCGGGTCAATTTCATGTCCTTTCGCGGCTCGAATCCAACCGTTTTCCGATAAAATAACGGTAATGGGGTCGGCGGGTACTAACAAAGTTTCATCAAACGCTTGGGCTTGCTCACGTTTGACTAAAGGCGAGCGCCGCTCATCGCCATATTGCTTGGCATCGGCTTGTAATTCTTTCGCCAAGAGTTTTTTCAACTCTTTCTCCGAGTTTAATATTTTCTCTAAAGTATTACGCTCCGTGGCTAACTCTTCTTGCTCACCGCGGATTTTAACTTCTTCCAATTTGGCCAATTGTCGCAACCGTAATTCTAAAATGGCTTCCGCTTGCTCTTCAGTAAGTTTCAGCTTTTTCAGCAAAACGGGTTTGGGCTGGTCTTCTTTACGAATAATGCTTATCACTTCGTCTAACTGGAGGTAGGCTATCAACAAGCCGTCAAGAATATGTAATCGTTTACGGATTCTCGCCAAACGATATTGCAAGCGTCGACGCACCGTCTCAGTACGAAACTCCAACCATTCTTGTAGCAATTGCTTAAGATTTTTGACTTGAGGACGATTCTCTAAGCCAATCACATTCATATTGACCCGATAACTACGCTCCAGGTCCGTCGTCGCAAATAAATGTGCCATCAATTCCGCCGCGGCTACTCGATTAGAGCGTGGCTCAATCACGATTCTTACTGGATTTTCGTGATCCGATTCATCCCGCACATCATTGACCACGGGTAATTTTTTCGCCGTCATCTGCTCGGCAATTTGTGCGATAATTTTAGCCCCAGAGGTTTGATAAGGCAAGGCAGTAATCACTATATCACCGTCCTCCTCAGTATATACGGCCCGCAGTCGCACACTGCCGGTGCCAGTTTCATACATTTTGAGCAATTCCGCCGCCGGGGTGATAATTTCGGCTGCCGTCGGATAATCTGGACCCGGTAAGAATTGGCACAACTCACTGACGGTAGCATTAGGAGATTTAAGCAGATGCAGACAAGCGGCGGCCACTTCCGTTAAATTATGCGGTGGAATATCGGTGGCCATACCCACAGCAATCCCAGAGCACCCATTTAATAACATATTGGGTAACCGGGCCGGTAATAATATTGGCTCCTCCAAAGTGCCATCAAAATTGGCTTGCCACCCGACGGTGCCTTGTTCTAATTCAGTTAGTAACAGGTCTGCAAAAGGAGATAATTTAGCTTCGGTATAACGCATGGCGGCAAACGATTTAGGGTCGTCCATCGACCCCCAATTTCCTTGACCGTCGATTAAGGGATAACGATAAGAAAATTCTTGCGCCATCAATACCATTGCTTCATAGCAGGCACTATCACCATGAGGATGAAATTTACCTAACACATCCCCCACCGTCCGCGCGGATTTTTTATATTTGCTCCCACTTTTGAGCCCCAATTCCGACATGGCATAGACAATACGTCGTTGCACTGGTTTCAAACCGTCCCCAATATGCGGCAAAGCCCGGTCTAAAATCACATACATGGCGTAGTCCAGGTAGGCTTTTTCAGTGAATTCATGCAGGGGTAAACGTTCAATTTCTTCAGTAATTACGAGTCGTTTCATAATGGCAAACTCTGTTAATGGACGGTCAATTGAGTGGGATTCTACCATAATTGATGCTAATTGAACAAATACCTAATCTAATCCATTTAATTTTCGCTATCACTTTGATATTTAAGGCTATTAATTTAAGAGTAGCCAATTTAAGGCTGGAGGTAAGGGCTTTAGCCGGTTGGAGTAGAGGCTTTAGCCGGTGCTGTTCCCCCGACGTTTAATTTAGTGCAGTGCCAGCCGCCACCGGCTAAAGCCTCTACTCCAACCGGCTAAACCACCGGCTAAAGCCTCTACTCCAACCGGCTAAAGCCTCTACTCCAACCGGCTAAACCACCGGCTAAAGCCTCACTGCCATTAAGTTAAGCTAAAGTTACGGCGTTGGAGTCCAAATCTTCAGATTTGGCAACGCCGTCTTACCTTAGACAATCTCGTCCAAATCTGAAGGTTTGGACTCCAACGCGGCTTAACTTAATGGCATTGCGGCTAAAGCCTCTACTCCAACCGGCTAAAGCCTCTACTCCAAGGTTTTTGATGGCGGTTTCAGCCATTTCACACATTAAAACAGGTGTTGCACACCAGGTTTTTTCTGTATAATTATAGGTAGAGTTAATGAAAATCGTTAACACTGTCAACCGATCCAACATAATTATTTTTTTAGACTATGAGTGCATTTGAATACACGGCTTTAGAAAAAACTGGCCGGACTCGTCAAGGCGTTTTAGAAGGAGACACTCCACGTCAGGTGCGGCAACAATTACGAGAGCAAGGATTAACGCCATTATCGATTGAAACGGTGGTCAAGTCGACCTCGCAGCGGCGACGGCGTTACTTTCGGGTCAGTGCTACCGAGTTGGCATTATTGACCAGACAACTGGCGACCTTAGTGCGTTCTAGTTTAGCGTTGGAAGAGGCATTGCGGGCGATGGCCGAGCAAAGCGAAACGGCACGTTTGAAAAGTTTATTACTAGCCGTGCGTGGCAGAGTGTTAGAAGGACATAGTTTAGCCGACAGTTTGAACGATTTTCCTAGCATTTTTTCCGAATTGTATCGTGCCACTATTGCCGCGGGGGAGCAATCAGGACACCTGGAAGTGGTGTTAGAGCGATTAGCGGATTATACCGAAACTCGTCAATATATGCGGCAAAAAACCTTGGTGGCGTTATTTTATCCTGCATTACTCAGCGCCGTTGCGCTCTTAGTCGTCATGGGCTTGCTAACTTATGTGGTGCCGCAAGTGGTGCAAGTATTTGCGAATCTGCATCAAAAATTACCTTGGCTAACCGTTGCCTTAATCAATTTCAGTGATTTTTTAAAAACTTGGGGAGGTTTATTGTTATTAGGCTTGATCGGCTTAGTCGCAGGACTACGTTATCTGTTACGCTTTGAAAAACCGTTAATTCTATTTCATCGTTTATTACTTCATACTCCAATCTTATCTCGCTTAATTCGTGGGGCGGAAGTGGCTAGATTCACTCGTACTTTAAGCATTTTATTGACCAGTGGGGTAGCGTTATTAGAAGCGTTGCGTATGAGTGTGCAAGTGATTTCCAGCCGCCCTTTACAACAAGCGGTCACTCAGGCGACGGCGAAAGTGAGAGAAGGGAGTAGTTTACATGATGCGTTGGCACCGAGTAAATTATTTCCACCGATGACGATATATTTAATTGCCAGTGGCGAGACTAGCGGGAATTTAGAAGGGATGTTAGAACGTGCGGCGATTATGCAAGAACGAGAATTAGAAACTTTGCTGGCGGTTTTATTAGGTTTATTTGAACCTTTGCTCATTTTACTGATGGGAGGCATTGTCTTGACGATTGTATTGGCGATTTTAATGCCAATTTTTGAGTTAAATCAGTTAGTTCGCTAACTAAATTATTTACCTCGACCACCCCCGGCCCCACTGCCATTAAGTTAAGCCCGACGGGTAGGGTGCGTCCCGCACCACTTAGGCACGGTGCGAGTTTCCGAATGGTGCGTAGGACGCACCCTACCTTAATGGCATTGGGGTGGTGATTCTGCGTAAAGTAAGTTATCAAATCGATTTAATCAGAGGATAAAATTAATCATGGTGCCTATTCAATCATTTCGTAATCGGCTCAATACTTTTAGCAAACTGCTAGTATGGCTACTTGGGTTAACGGTTACCGCCGCGTGTGCCAGTCATACAGTGAGAACTTTTGTCTTTTCACTGGAGCATGAGGTCGGAGAAACATTCATGGGAATTCGTTGGCAGGGGACCTTGGAGTTACCCAACATAACCGTGAATGGCATTAAGCTAACTGAATTATCAGGGTTAGCTTGGGATGACGATGATGGCTTATTGTATGCCGTTTCGGACCAAGGCTATTTATTTCATTTGCAACCAGAGATTACTCATCGAGTGTTGACCAATGTGACTATAGTGACCGCATATCCTTTAACCAATAAAAAAGGTAAACGTTACGCCAATCGAGATGCGGAAGGGTTAACGATTATAAAAGGTAGCAATGGAATTAAAGGAGATAGCGAGTTAATAATTTCTTTTGAACGTCAGCCCACGATTGCGCGTTTTAGCACCACCGGGAAATGGTTAAAAACTTATCGTTTACCTCCATTACTACGTGATATAGATAATTATGCCGGTAGCAACACGGCGTTGGAAGCCGTCACGTTACATCCTACCTGGGGAATTCTCACTGCGCCGGAGCAACCACTAACAACACCGCCTCTTACCCAAAATGGTCGGTTTCATGTTATTTATACCTTAGCCGATGGCGGTAAACATTCATGGACTTTTCCAGCAGCAACACCAGCGTCTAACAGTGCAATCGTAGCGCTAGAGGCTTTGGCGGACGGCTCCGTGCTCGTATTAGAACGCGCCTTTGTCTCGGTTTGGCAACCCTTGATTATCAGTTTACGACAACTGTGGTTAACCGAGTGTCATCAATGTTCTCAAGCTCCCGCTACGGTAAAATTAATCGCTGAATTTAACAATCAGAAAGGTTGGAATTTAGATAACTTTGAAGGACTTACTCAACAATCAGGACCGTATTTTTTTATGGTCAGTGATGACAATGATAGTACGTTGCAACATACATTATTAACTTATTTTGAGCTATTACCAGATTAACCGAGAAGTAGCCAGGAGTACAAAGCAAAGCTTTGCTCCTGGGTAAAGGTGCTAATCTACGTTACCTCATCAATCCCCGGCCACCCTTTCACCATCTCCACCGTCTTCACACTCACCGTCACCACCCGCCCAATCAGACGGGCCAGATATTGGGTAGTCCCTACCAGCCAATGGAGGTATTAACCGCCGGGTACTAAGATTCCTAAACCTGGCAGGTGCTAAGTTTCCTAAACCTTTGAGGTTTAGGAAACTTTGAACCTTGGTAACTCATTGAAGGTTAAGACCTCCACTAATTTGGAGGGACTACCCCCCATTTAGTTGTGGCGTTTGAAACCAAGTATTCTCCTTGGGATAACCGTCCTTAAATTTCTTCGCTACCTCCTTGGATACTGGCAAACAAGGGCGCGACCGCACCTTCATGCACTTGTCCGGCACTGGTTAAAGTTTGCAACTCACGATAATAAGTTTGGATAGTTTTATGAGTCGGTTTTAAGTTAAGCATAATTTTTCTCTGGAATAAGCAGTTGGAGTACGGAATTTATTCCGTACTCCATGGCAACACCTCTCCACATTCCTAGTGTTGTTGGCGTAACTGTGCCAACTCCGCCTCTAATTG
>DZAL01000188.1:710-12550 GCA_022729575.1 Thiomargarita sp. | reverse complement strand
TAAACCTCAAAGGTTTAGGAAACTTTGAGCTTTGATAACTCCTTGAATTTTAACATCTCCATTGGTTTGGAGGGACTACCAGCGGTCAGGTAGTCCCTACCAACTAATGGAGGTATTAAAATCCAAGTGCTAACTTTCCTAAACCTTACCAGACCAGTTTTAGGTTTCCTAAACCTCACAGGTTTAGGAAACCTCGGCGATTCTAAGTTTCCTAAACCTCAAAGGTTTAGGAAACTTTGAGCTTTGATAACTCCTTAAATGTTAACACCTCCATTGGTTTGGAGGGACTACCCAAATCTCGACTCGGTGAGTAGAATAGGAGTCGGTGCCGCAGTGCGTATCTTCGCCGATCCGTCAGCAGTAGTGACCACGGCCTTAGCACCACAATCTTGGAGTATCAGTTGGACTTCGGCAGGTTGAAACGCTATGTTAATCGAAACCGCCACCGCCCCCAGTCTTAAAATACCCAGGTAAGTCCAGACATAATCCGGACTATTGGGCAAATACAAGGCCACCCGGTCTCCGCGGGAGAGACCCAATTCAGTCAGTCTCTGGGCGATCTGATTACTCCGGTGAGCTAAGTCACGGTAACTGTATTCTTGACCCCTCAAAAATTAAGGCGGGTTTATCGGTACACCAATGATGGCAGTTTTCCAAATGTTGAACGATATTCATTGAGGTTATCTCTCTCTAATTGATTTTTACTAACACTTTACAATTATGGTGAAGAATGTCACCTGGTGATTTTAAGAGGAGGCTTAACTCCTCTAAACCATTGACTACTTTGGTCACTGGCACTTCTAGGGGGAAGCGTCGGTTTTTATATAAATTGATGAGATCGATATACGCACCGCCAAGATGTCCCCGCGAGCCTCTAATGGATACCGCATTGGTTATCAGATGGTCGGTAGCTTCTAACACCAAGGGGACACCACTTCTGGCCAAGAGTACAATCCGACCATTGGCATTCACCTGACGGCAGACACGATTAACATTTTTCAACTCACCGGAAGCCTCAATCACCACATCCACCGACGGTATGGAACTCGCAAAAAACTCTTCAAGCTCATAAGTGTGGTCACACCAAGCCTGAGCGAGTTGGCGACGGAATGGCACGGGTTCTACAATAATCACCATAGCTGCGCCAAACACCGTTTTAGCCAACATCGCGCTGAACAGACCAATAGGCCCCGCCCCAAAAATGACTACCACATCGCCACCCGTGATAGCCGCTTGCTGACAGGCAACATAAGCCACGCCCGCTGGTTCGACACCAGCGAAGTTACGAATATCCTGCTCGGTTTTTATCGCCTCTGTCACATCATGAGCCAACCCCGCGGGCACATCAGCTACGGTGGCAAACACTCCATCTTTCTCTAGTCCCAGGAGTTTGGCGTGGCGACATTGATTAAACTGTCCCGTGCGACACCGCTCACAATAATGGCACACGATGATTGATTCAAAAGCGACATAAGCCCCCAGTTTAAGATGATGCACTTGCGAGCCGACCTCAATAATTTGGCCCACTCCTTCATGACCGATAATTCGACCGGTCAGGGGAATTTCGGCGGGGGCAGAACTGCGGAGGTAGCCAGTTTGCGGATGGGTTTCTACCAGATGGACATCCGTGCCACATACCCCAGCGTAGCACATTTCAACCCGGATTTCATTCGGGGATAAATCCCCTAAGGTCCGCTGTTCAAAACAGACACGCGGATTACGATAAATTTGATGCGGGCCAGCAGGAATGACACCTGCTAACGGTTGTTTATCGGCATAAACGGCTATAACGTCGGAGGTCATATTCTATCTCTTTGGTGGTGTTTAGGAATACTTTGGTCAACTTCGGTCAATGATAGCATAGAGTTATAGTAATACTCACCTACTGTTGTACTTTTCGAGGGATAACACCCCTTCGAGGGGTGTTATCCCTGCTGGCTGGCCAAACTCATTATGGGACAACTGGATAAGGATATTACTATACCAATCGAGACAGAGTCCATCGTAAAGTGAACCAGTTTAGCGGTGATAATGTCGATCTGGCCGAAGAAAGTACCGACAACGACGGTAATCATACCAACATAACAGAGCCCAATCCCGCGTTTTAGATTGGTTTTCAGAGGTTTAATTTCTCATTTTTCAGAGAGCTCTTCGATTTCTTGTAGGTTTCAAACCGCCTGATACCTGCATAGGTAAGCAAAACAACGGTTACATCAATCATGGTATAATTCCGTCAATTAGTGGTAGTATTTGCGTAGCAATTGGTATAACTATTTGAGTGTACAGAAGTATCTAATAACAAACTTTTGTACTGTTGAGCGATTTTCCTTCCCACCGCGAGGTACAGAGTCAATTGTCGAAAGCAGGGATAACACTCCTCGAAGGGGTGTTATCCCTTAAATACCACCAAATTTTTCGATTTGATCTTGAGAATCAGGGTGGGGTGAGCATCAAGTATGGTAATATTCACCTACTGTTGTACTTCTGAGGGATAACACCCCTCGAAGGGGTGTTATCCCTGCGGTTTGGCCAAACTTATTATGGGACAACTAGATAAGGATATTACTATATAGTATAAGTCTTGAGTAACCTTGTGTACAACACCTGTTTTAGTGTGTGAAAAGCTGAGAGAGGCCTTCAAGAGCTAACCAGTTTTCAAAACTTGTCAAGTCCGGCCGGCACCTGTCAAGACCTGACAGGTTTTGAAAACCTGTCAGGTCTAACTTGCGCCGCCAAGACTCCGACAAATTGTAGAATATAGTAATATCCGCTTATAGATGTATGATTAAAAAATATTTGTAGTATATATAAAAAATGTGATAGTCTAAATAAATTAATTCTTAGGGGTAAAAAATGAGTTACCATAATGGATTTAAGAGAAAGAGTAATTAATTGGGTACTTAATAGGAAAAACCGTCTAAGTGCCAGTCAAGTGTTTAAGATTCATTATCAATTTTCCTCTCTGACAGAAATTTTGGATTTGATTTTCCAAACTATCTCTCTCTTTAAAGGAATTTGACGACGTTGGAGTCCAAATCTTTAGCTTTGGAAACGCCGTCTCACCGCGACCAGTCTCGTCCAAATCTTCAGATTTGGACTCCAACGCCGTGCTTAACTTTATAGCATTGGGGGTTGGGGCACCATAGCAATACTATCCACTACATTATAATCATCACTATGAAACCATACACTGTTTGCCTAACTATCCTTTGGCTAACCTTAATTAGCCTCGTGGCTTGTCAACCCAATTCTACTACGCTACAATCTAAAAATTTGGTGCTGGACTGGATTCGTGGGTCAGTGGTAGCCCCAGCTCCACTTAAGCCACCTCGTCACTGCTTTGCTAATATTTCGTCAGCAACCCATCATCCACCTTACTGGTTATTAGCCGTCGCTGCCAATACGGGCGCCTTAACTGAAACCAATGCGGATGCCAAGCGTTTCAAGGAAGCTATGCAGAAACGTTACTCGATTCCAGAGCAGCAAATTTGTGTCTTGGAGGACGTTTATCGTCAGGAATTGGTAGCGGCTTTGCAAGTCTTGAAAGAACGAGTCACTAACCAGGACTTAGCTATTATCTATTTTTCTGGACATGGTTCACAACTAGATAGTAGTAGTAGTGAACTAGACACGCTAGATGAGGCCCTGGTGACTTATGATATACCAAGCCGAGAGTCAGAAGAAGCGGCCTCGTGTGATAATTATGTGTTAAGAGATAAATCGTTCGTCGCGTTAGCCAATGCGCTGCCGACCACACGAGTGTTGACCGTAATTGATGCGTGTTTTGCTGGAGGAATGTATATGCCACCAACGATAAACCATTTACCAGCCGCCCGTCTTAAGTTTTTTGTAGGAGGATGTTTAGACGTTTCATTACCTCCTTATAAAACAGCAGCAGTGAAGAATTTGGATAAGTTGAAAGGATTGTTCTTATCGGCAGCGGCAGAAGGAGAATATGCGCAGGCGTGGGAAGTACCAGGCGGCGGGGGAATATTTACTACGAAGTTGGTAGAGGCGTTGGAACAAGCACCGGCGGGTAAATTTAAAGAAGCCTTTGCGCAAGCAGCTGAACAGGTGTCTGAGGAAATTCGTAAATTAAAACCTGCTCATCCACAGCGGCCCAAGGACCATGGACCGTGGGAACTGGTTGAATAAAAGTTCGGTTTGGAGTCCGAATTTTTGGTAGTGCTGAAATCTCAATGCCATTAAGTTAAGGAATCCCCCGGTCAGGTTTTAACCTTGAAGGTCTGGTTTTAGACCTTCAAGGTTTCTTTGGTAGGCTTAACTTAATGGCAGTGGTGCTGAAATCTGGGTGGTAAGTACTAAAGCCGAAATTCGGCGGTATTTTCCCTCACCCCGGCACCTCTCCCAGAGGGAGAGAGGCGAAAGCACATACGAGAAAATTTCTGCTTCAGTACTTAATCTAGGACTGGCAGTTCTCAAAGGACTGCCAGTCCTAAACTGCGTTACCACTCACATTTCATCACCACCAAATTTTTTGAATTTGGACGTATTCCCAAATCTGAAGATTTGGATTCCAGGTAAGGAGAAACTTGAGGGAGGAATGACGATGAACAACGATTCTGCTATAGAAGACCTTCGCCAGGGTGGGCAGGAGGGGTTGAGGTTTATTTTTAATCAATATGGTAAGAAGTTGATAGACTTTTTCCAAAGACGCTTTAAACTGTCTCATCAAGATGCCGAAGATGTATTGCAGAATACTTTACTCAAGTTGGTCCGCAGTATTCATAGCTATGATAGACAAAAGTCGTGCCTGTATACTTATCTATCTAAAATTGGGGTTAATGAGTGCATTGATTGGTTTAACCAGCAGAAACGTACCCACACTACAACAGAGATTAATCTTAATTTTATACTCAGTGAGCAGAATTTAGAAAAAGAACTCTGTTATCAACTATGCGTCGAAAGAGCGGTCGTACAGTTTGAGCAACACTTTGAAAACGCTAAAGATTGTCTATACGTCCTGACATTAAAGGGTGAGGGCGGGTATATAAGAGAGATTGCTAAACAAATTGGGCGAACAGAACGGGCAACTACCGAATTTCTGTCCCAATGTCGCAAGAAATTAAAATCTTATATGCAACGCTGTTTGGATGACTGCGGGCAGTTGTAATACTATAACGGCCCGCTACCGATTATCCACTCACTTGCTGAACATCGCTATTTGACAGGAGAACTTTTATGAACCACGACGAAGCAGATAAAGAGACTCAAACCTGGTTAGCCATTTTATCAGGTGAAACCGTAGCCGAAGCGGACCCAAGTATGGTATTTGAAGCGGAAGCATTACGGGCCGTTTTACAGTGCCGACTTCATCCACCTCAGTTAAATCCTAAAATATTGGACCATGTCATTGTTCAATTGCAGAAAGAACGATTGCTACAGCAGAAAGAAGGCTGGATAAAGCAGTGGCAGCGGGTGATTATTCAGCAGGTGATTAAATTCCTTCCTACGAATTCACCGTGGCTGTGGCAATGGCGAGTAGGTTTGTCGTTCGCCTTCGCTTTATTCATTGCGGTCATCATTTTTCCGCCCTTCTCGAAGCCAGTACCTACGGCTCGAGGAGGAACGCATTATTGTCAGTTATTTGATGCCAATCCTCAAGCACGGGCCGCGCAGTTACAGACGGAATTAGCCAAGATAGGAGTGAATAAAACTACTTTGATAACTCGTGGACCGACCCGGCGCCTTGAGGTTGAGGTGACAGACTTATCCAGTAGTAGTGTAGCGGAATTAGAGAACTTACTCAACCGGCAGAATTGTCAAGGCGGGTGGACTGCGGGAAGCACTTTGCGGGCGATTATCGTCATGCCGGGAAATAATTGAACTATTCTTGCTAGTTGGAAACAGCCACTGCTGTCCAAATCACTACCCAAGAAGCAGAAGTCACCACGAATAATTATCCTGCTTACTCCACCAGAGCACGTACCGAGATTTATGTGCCACCCACTATTCAAGTTGACATAGCGATAGTGATAGATGTCACGGGCAGTATGCAGGGAGAGATTGATGGGGTAAAACCAGCCGTCAAGAAATTTATTGCCGACATTGACCCCAGCACCTCCCCACTCACGGCTTTAATCGTCTTTAAAGACGAAGTGACCGTCAATGCCTTTACCAAAGACTTGACCGTGTTATTAAAGGCCCTGAACCGACTGAAAGCGGAAGGCGGAGGGACTGGTCCAGAAGCGTCCGTGGAAGCGGTGCTGAAGGCTGCACCACAGGTTAAGGCAGGCGGAAAGATGCTATTTGTCACCGATGCATCACCCTATCCAGATGCGGATGTGGCGGCGGTCTCTCAGTTGTTGAAGAGCCAGAAGATTATCTTCAACGCCGTGTTGACTGGGGATTGTTCCGAGGAAGGGAGTTGGAATCCAGTGAAGTGAAGATCGTCTCCCTGGTGGGTTAGCCAGGTAGGCTGGGCAAATCTCCTCTTGTTTGCCCACCATTCACCCAACCACTTGGTCTGAATCGCAGATTAACGCTGACGACACCGATTCCGCCGATTAATCCCTCGGTGCTATCCGTGTCATCGGTGGGAATCTGCAATTCAGACCATTCAGCGGGCGTAGAGCCTGTGTAGAGTGGGCAACGGTGAGGCCATTGTCCACCCCAGATCTATCAACTTAAGCCCAAACGGACTTGGTGTCTATGAGAGTCTGCCAGGTGTTACGGTGTTGGCGACGACTCGGTGTACGACACCCATGATTCAAACCATTAAGGATGACTCGGAGAGCTTCGGTCAGTTTGGCAAGATGACCAAACGACACCGCGAGCAGAGGAGCCAAGCCCCGAATCACTTGAGCGGCCTTAATTAAACTGCGGTTAGGGTGATTCCAACACCCCAGGAGAATAACCCAGTGTGGCACTAACACGAAAGTTTCCTTTTGTCATCTACCAAATTGCTTAAGTTGATAGAACTGGGGCAACAAGTTTATCGTGGCCCATCTTACCGCGAAGAGGAATTTGGTGGGCAAATAAACACTTGCCGCCCCTACCTGGCTACTTGACTGGTGAGCTTAGTACAAAGCTCCGCTTGGTATTCCTGGTTAGGGTTGGGGTCCTTATTGAAACATCATTCCGCCCGGATCCACAATCCGTCCATCCACGCCGGTGCTATCTCCCAATTCTCCATCAGTTAGCGTGTAAGTCGCTTTCACCACCGAATTATCGTCCACCATCACCGCTTCAAAGGTGACGTTAGGAAGAAGATACCAACCTACCGTTTGCGCATCCCCTGGTATCAGCGGACCATATTTGCGGAAAATAAAATTACGTTTTACTGCCTTCACGGCATGATAATACAGACTGACTTGGGCCTGTGGACAAGCCAACTCAAAGTAGATTAATCCTTGAGGCATGGGTTTATGGTTCACCGGTTTGCCATAATTCTCTGGTAAGTCGGTATACAAGTCACTAATCGCGCAAGTGTCTGGTTGCACCGCGAAGGTGATATAATTCCCCAACACCTTATCGGGCAAACTGATGACATTAGGTTGGTAAGCATCGACCACGCCATCGCCATTACCATCGCCCAGGTTAGGACTCCGAAGGTCGGGTTCAAACACGGCATGACATAGATAGGCGTTAGTGACTTTGACCTTACCCGTTTGGTCACACCGACCTTTCCAACCCGTGTGAATCCATTCGCGGTCGGCTTTGGCTTCTAACTGAACCTCGGTGCCATAGAGAAAAGTTTCGGTACAATCGGGAGGACAATCGAAGCCAGGTCCTGTGACCTTACCTTGACCGAAACGACCAACGGTGAGTTCATAACTTTGTAACTCAAAGGTGGCCACGCAAGCCGTATCGGCCATGACAAAGATTTTGCCATCCGCTTGACAAGCCGAGTCGCCACTCCAACTGCTAAATTTGGCACCGTCGCCAGGGGTGGCTGTGAGTGTTACCCAAGTCGGGGTGGTGACAGTATGACTGCAAGCGGAGGAAGTTGGTGAGCAGTCGATTCCCGTAGCCTGGCTGGTCAGGCTACCGGTACCCGCGCCTGAGAAGGAGAGTTTCAGGGTCATGGGAGGCAGTGGCGGTACTGAGATGGGCGCGGGAGTCACGGTGGCCGCCGGTGGGAGGGTCACTGGTGTCGGTGTCACTGGTATCGGTGCGGTGTTGGTCACATTGATATTCCCACTGACTTGCGGGGCCGCATTGTAATTGCTATCACCCGCTTGGTCAGCAGTCACGGTGCAAGTACCCGCGCCAACGTAATTAACCGTGGTGCCGCTGACTGTGCAAATGCCCGTCGTCGTACTGGCAAACGTGACAGCTAATCCCGAAGTCGCCGTGGCCGTTAAGGTGGCACTCCCTCCAGCAGTGCCGCTGGCAGGTGGGTTAAAGGTAATGGTTTGATTGCCTTCAATGATGGTATTACTACTGGTCACCAACACTGCCGTGCCCGTACTATTGGCATTTTTCGGTGTCACACCAAAGCAAATATACTTCCCCATATCACCACTGACCAAGGTATAAGTTTGGGTCGTGGCACCCGCGAGGGTGGTTTGGCCCGTGCTACAACTGGCATCGGTGGCTTGATACCATTGAAACAGCGTTCCACTTTCGGCATCACTTTCTACATCGTTATAGGTGTAATTGCCCTTTAAGGTCTCACCCACCCCCCAACTGGGAGTCCCAATGGGATTCACACTGAGGTTCACATTGGTGGCCGTAGGTGGCGTGTCAGATATCAGCACCGCGACTGGTAAAGAACGGTCCATGGAGGTGTTGTCAGCCAGTGAACCATAGAGGTTGCCGCCCCAGCATTGGATCCCGCCGCTACTGGTCAAAACGCAGGTGTGAGCATAACCCGTGACAATGGCACTCACGCCACTTAACAGGCCCGTTCCCGCGCTATCCTTGACCGCGACGGGTATGTTATGTTGTGCGGTGGTGCTGTCACCCAGTTGACTATAAGTGTTGTTGCCCTAGCATAGGACCCCGCCGCTACTGGTCAAGGCGCAGGTGTAAGCATAACCCGTGGCAATGGCACTCACGCCACTTAACGCGCCCGTATTTGTGCTATTCTGGACCTCGACGGGTAGAGAACGGGCCGTGGTGGTGGTGTCACCCAGTTGACCATTACTATTGAGGCCCCAGCACTGGACCCCGCCGCTACTGGTCAAGGCGCAGGTGTGAGAACCTCCCGTGGCAATGGCACTCACGCCACTTAACAGGCCCGTTCCCGCGCTATCCTTGACCGCGACGGGTAGAGAACGGGCCGTGGTGGTGTTGTCACCCAGTTGACCATAAGCGTTGTAGCCCCAGCATAGGACCCCGCCGCTACTGGTCAAAGCGCAAGTGAGAGAAGTTCCCGTGGCAATGGCACTCACGCCACTTAACGGGCCCGTATTGGTGCTATTCTGGACCACGACGGGTAGATAATGGGTCGTGGTGGTGTTGTCACCCTGTTCACCATAAGCGTTGTAGCCCCAGCATTTAACCCCGCCGCTACTGGTCAGGACACAACTATGATAACCCAGTCCACTATGAGAACCGACTTGACCGGGACTATTCGTGGTATTCCCGGCCCAAAGTTGGTTCACTCCGGTGAGTGGGGCGTAGGCCGCGAAGGTAGGGAAGGAGAGGAAGAGGATTAGCCCGCTAAGGACCAGGGGCCAGGTAAGAAGAGTCGCCGTCGACGGGACTCTTGCGGTCAATTTATCAACGAGTGGAGGTAATTTACCACCGCCCGTTAAGTTTGGTGCCCACTTTGGCACCGGGTAACTAGATAAAGTTTTCATTGGGAACTCTCCTTTAAAGATAAGTAAGTATGGTTAAGATGCACAAAATAGTGGTAACGGTACCAAACCTGACAGGTCTTGAAGACCTGTCAGGTTTAAGACTACGATTAAGAGTCTGACATAAAGAATTAAAGAGGTCAAGTCGAGTCAGACGGGTCGACGTGACTTTACCAGGGATAACACCCCTCGCAGAGATGTTATCCCTGCCTATGTAAATTGTCGTCGTGACTTCTAGCTAACTTAAATCGTTGGCAACGGAATCACCGGTTGCGTGTGTTCCTTGGCCCAGGCCACAGGGTCACTGAACACGCGGTCTTTATACTGTTCTTGAATCTTCATCGCACGGGCGGTAATTTTCGCAAAATCGCCGTCGCATTCGGCTTCGATTTTCAAGCGAATCGCGTGGATTTCTTCCACAATCAGGTCTTTCAACATATTATACCTCCATAAATTCTGCTGGTGTACAAATAATTGGGGTTGATAAAGCGCGTAGTTGATTCAGTTCTTGCACTATTTTTCTAACTCTGGCACTGACAATATGTTTGCAATTCCAACTCAGTAGATAATCCATCTGATGCCACACTGCCATAGCTAAGTGAAAAGCATCCAGTCGGGCCCGTTCTGGCAAACTGAGAGTCACAAAATAGGTATGCGCAAGTTCCTCTATCTGGTCATTATGTAGCAACATCGGCAAGTGAGAAACCACTTGTAACCGTCGGTTAGCCGCCTCTGGATGGCCACTGGAAATTTCTTCCATCACAAAGGGCGACACCCAACAGTGTACCTGCGGTTGTATGTGTTGCCACCATTCCAAAGTGAGTTGTTGATTGGTAGCGGTAAGTAAATCACGACTAGGTTTGCTAGTCAAATGGCCAATAATACTGGTTTCCAAATAGACTGTGGGTTTCATTTTAGCAGCACTCCAAGGTAGATAAAGTATCTTTCTGGCCAGGTCAAAGGACACGGTCAGAATTTTCCGACCTTACTCAATGTGCGAGTATCTCACTTGAGGAACCCTTTATCAATCAACGAGTATATCCTCCGAATAAAGTCCTTCAAACTCTTCCTGTTTCCAACGTGCTAACAATTCTTGAGTAGGACTGGTAGCACTGGTACTCTTTTCCGAAGCTAATAACACGTTGGTATCCAACACCACTTTGAAGGCGGTTTTCATCATCAGAGAAGTTAACGTCGTTGCTGAATCTCCGCGAGAACTTCTTTGAGGTCGGAAACCGCCTGGTCCCGACTATAACCGGCCACCTGTTGAAGGACATATCCCTGTTTCGCCTCGGCTAAGATTCTGAGAGTGTCACGCTCATAAGTTGGCAGATAGGCTACCGAAATCTGATTACCAGGTTTAGTGAACATGACCGACACATCCTCTTCTTGGCAAAATAATCTGGTAATAAGTTCTGGGTGAGTTTTAAGGTCATCCAGTAAGATCTTTGACAAGGGCGCAAAACTGGGTGTCATAGTAGTTTTCCTCTAACGAGTCATGGTTGCTGGTCACCACTAAAGCCGCAGACCGCCACCCAGGTCAAATGGTCTGTTGAATTATCAACGAGTTGAGGTAATTTACCCCCGCCCGTTAAGTTTGGTGCCCACTTTGGCACCGTGTAACTAGATAAAGTTTTCATGGGGAATGCTCCTTTAAAGATAAGTAAGTGTGGTGAGAGGGGCAACGTGTTTTAGTTACTCCTCATCGGTTAAAAATAGGCAAGAGGTTTGCCAAGTTGACAGCCGCATATTTCAGGACTATCGTTTATTAGTATATGACGTGAATAATGAAAAGTCAAGTTGGGTCAGACGGGGCGAAGTGATTCTTATAGTGATACGGTTTTATAACTCCGAATGGTGCGTAGGACTCACTCTACTATCTATAGTCATATTCCAATCTATTTGTACTTAACCGGTCCGACAGATACTATCCCTGGAAGGGATAGCCTCTGTAGGTGTTTACCGATGCTTTAGATTTGACAACTTTTCGAAAGTTGTCAAATCTTGACCCCGATTTAGATGCTTTAGATTTGACAACTTTTCGAAAGTTGTCAAATCTTGACCCCGATTTAG
>DZAL01000188.1:0-610 GCA_022729575.1 Thiomargarita sp. | reverse complement strand
AATCGCTGCCTTTAGCGATAGTATCGGTTGGGGCCTGTTAGGGACAAGGTCAAACAATTACCTCTAGGCCATATTCAGCCCCTTGTTGCTGCACGACTTCACTGGCACCTAAACAAATAAATACGCCATGCACCGGCTTATCTGGATTCTGCAAGGTCACTAATTTGACCTTCAGCGAAAATAAATAAACCTCATCCACCGATGCCGATGCTTTCACTTCAAACACCGTCCGTTGATGATTGTCGGTAATTACATCAATCTCGGTCGCAAAGTGTTTCCGAAACACTTGCCCGTCAGGGTCAAATAGGGGTTGTCGAAGCTGAATCTGGTCAGCGACAATGTCTGGATTGTTCAAACCATAACGTAATGCCTCCGCAAACATATCTTCCAGAATTTCACCTTTGTCGTTACGCAACTCACCTAAAGTTAACCGTAACCATTTTTCCTGCCCTTCCATTTGCTTCAACAGTCTAGTCTGACCTTCCTGCAATTGCAATATATCTCGCTTGATACCCAATTGAGTCCGGTGCATGTCGTTAAAGCGCCGGTCTACTTGTTCAAAGCGCTGGTCCACTTGTTCAAAGCGCTGGTCCACTTGTTCAAAGCGCTG
>DZAL01000187.1 GCA_022729575.1 Thiomargarita sp. | reverse complement strand
TGCGGTAGATAAAGTCGCTTGCCAACCGCAGGGATAACACCCCTCGAAGGGGTGTCCGCTACGGTAAAGTAGGCCACGCGCTTTATTATTCATTGCCTCTCAACCTCACGCAAATTATTCAGCCACGATCCCTTATATCGATACCATTGTATTGTCTATCTATACCTCCTCTTCAGATTCCTCTATCGCAAGTAAATTCAGTTTTCCAGGTTCGTAATATTCACCGAATTTCTTACCTGTCAATGGTCTAAGGTCAATGATTGCGCCAAATTTGCTAAAAACCGCCCAGAATCGTTCGAAGTCCTTACCCCAATAAATCATCGCACAAGCCATCGGTGCCCCTTTGCCACCGTTTTGCCCGTTGACTAGAAACTTTAGTCGCGTGTCGTAGAGGAAACAGATGCCCGTAGCCTGACCGAAGACGTGATTTTTCCAATGTCCTGTATTCGTGGCGACTGGCACCAACGCCAGAACTTCCGATTGATGTTGCCGGTGTGCCTGGGCACCTCGTTCCAACCATTTCTTAATGGAAGTGCCACGTTCCTTATCAATTCCATAGGGCGGATTCACGTAAATAGTTGGAAAATTCCAAGACTCCCTGAGTCCGTCCTGTTTTGGCAATCGGTACTCGATTTTAGCATGTACAATCGAGTATTCATTTGAACAGGGGTCACGGGCGGGGGGACCACCAAAGAAGTCATGAACTGCCCTGACATATTTCTCTGGTGTCCCCCACTCTTGACTCAGCGTGTTAAGAGTGCGACCTGCGGTCATTTATGTATCTCCTGCCAGTTTTGGGTTAGCGAGGTAATCTAAGTAGTGACTTAGGACTGCCAGTCCTCACAGGACTGGCAGTCCTGATGCCCACATTTTATCACCACCCTCAATAGTCTATCACACCTCGCTTCGCCAATTCAACCTACACCCATTCCGTAGTTTCTCTCATCACTCCCAATTGCGGCTGGTCATCAACCCACCACCCCTGATAACTGCTTTTGCTTGACAACCATATCAATTGACCTTCCTACGCCGGCGGTCCAAGCACATTTGAGCCTCGACCAGCGCCGCTTCCTTCTCGCCGAGCGTAGCTATCACTACTCGTTCTGGAATTTCCGACATCGATATCTCATCGATCATGATCGCCGCACACTTTGCGGCCGGCATCCCGCCGATGCCGGTGCCCATCAGCGAGAAGGCCATTGATCGGATATCCAGTTCCCTCGCACGGGCCAGTGAAGAGCGCACCGCCTTGCGTAGCGTCTCGTCGCTAGTGCGCTGACGCAGGCGGAGCAAGAAGAGTGGATTAAAGTCGTACTTGTCCAGGACCGCAGCGTGGATGAGGAAGCGATAGCCCAGCAGGCCACCGGAACTGACCGAGGCCTCGCCCAGGCCGATGCCGAACCCTGGCCGGGCACCTAGGTGCTGCTCGGCCCAGCGTAGTGCCTCTGCCTCGACCGCTGGGCCCGAACGCTTGGCGATCGCCTCGGCCACATGCGAGCCCCAGCCGAGCGTAAGTTGCTTATTGGCCGGCACGACGAGCGCGTCAACCTCCTTCACGTCGAGCAACGAGCCGCGGAAGACCTCGATGCGAAAAAGTTTGGTGTCTGTGTTAATTGTCTTGGACCTCTCTATCTTCATAAGTACCTATGCAAAACTAATCTGCTTACCTTACGCAAGAAGTGGTAAGAAACTAAGTTTCGGAAAGCAAACTTAGTTTCGGTGGTGCCAATCCAACCTTACACCCACTCCTTAGTTTCTCTCATCACTCCCAATTGCGGCTGGTCATGGACCCACCAGCCTTGATAACTGCTATTACTTGACGACCATCTCAATTGACCTTCGCCATGACGCAAGTTATTTAGCCACGCGCCCTCATAGCGGTCACCCGTGGCCCAAGTGAAGATGCCTTGACCAGAACGTTTTCCTTTCACCCAGTCACCCGTATAACTATTCCCACCTAACCAAGTCATCGTCCCTTTACCATGAGGCAAATCCGCTTCCCAGTCGCCTTCGTAACGGTCACGGTTATTTTCACGATTTTTCCACACCATCACGCCACGTCCATGTTTTTGATTATTTTGCCAATTGCCTTCATAGTAGTTACCATTGGCTAAAGTCAATTTGCCTTCTCCTTGTCGATTCCCATTCACCCAGTTACCTTCGTAACGGTCCCCATTCGCCCAAATAAAAGTGCCACGACCTGCTTGCTGATAATTAACCCATTGCCCCTCGTAACTATCCCCGTTTTTCCACTTCATTACACCTTGACCTTGAGGTGTCCCTTGTTCCCAGTTATCCTCGTAATAACGACTATCTGGCCAGGTACGCCGGCCATGACCATGACGCACTCCCTCGAACCAATCTCCTTCATATCGTTCACCTTTGGCAGCAGTGAAGATGCCCTTGCCCTGTTGTCGATTAGCTACCCAGTCGCCCGTGTAACAATCGCCATTCCCCCACTGCATCACGCCATGACCATGATGAAGATCATGTTGCCATTGGCCTTCGTAACAATAATCCGCGGAGGAGATAAACAAGCCTTGACCGTGACGTTTTCCCGTCTGCCATTCGCCTTCGTAATAATCACCATTGGCCCAAACACGAACGCCTTCACCATTCGCTAGTTCGTCATTGTCACAGTAACCCACATAGCAATCACCATTGGGGAAACGGAGTGCTGTGAAATTGTGAACCTGCTGGGTCACTAACTCGGTTTTTAAATCTGTTAATCGGAAAAAACAGTTAAGCCGTTTGAGTTCCGCCACGTAAGTTTTGAGGGTAGCGAAAGAGGGCACCACAATCAGCAAGCCTTCTACACTGTCTAAATTGTTAGAATCCAGTTGCCAAGCCTTTTGATAAGCCTCTTGTGCGGCTTTCAAGTCACCTTGATGATGCCAAATCGTGCCTCGTTGTTGCCACATTTGCGAGAGCACTTTTTTGAGGTCGTCAAACAATTTTCGCAGACGCGGATAATTATAATTGTCCAGTGAGGCAAAAAACTGTCCATTGATATTCAGTGAATCTTGTTGCCAGGTGATAGAAAAAATGTCGGTCCACGACTGGGGCTGGTAAAGACGAGAAGAAACCAGACTATGGAGAGTCAAAAGAAAACCTTCCGTTGTCATACCAAAAAAATTATTATCGAACAGTAGCAATGGTTTGGCCGACTTCAATTTTTGGCCATATCCATGGTGAACATTAGCCAGTCTTTTGGGTGGAATGTTATTGAGGCAATACACTCTACTGTCGGGCTGTTTGGCATACTCATTCACCAATTGTTCCAGTTGCATTTCCAGCCCCGCATCACTCATCACGGTTTGAATCGCGTCGTAAGCCTGGCATACTTGCAACAACGGTAACTGTGACACCTGGTCTTTGAGATAACGACTTTGTTGGACCACCTGTTGCACTTCCGCAGTTTTCGGTTCGGACAGGAGACAATCGATATACCCATTCACTCCTCCTACCGACAACATTTTCAAGCCCGCTTCGTCAAGCATCAGCGGCGGTGGTAACGAAAGAGAAGGAAACACTCGTTGCTTCTGATAACTGTCCAACGCTTGAATTTTGGCGGCAATGATTTTCATATCGTTCTCAAATAACCATTGCAGGTCGGCCCCCACAAATTGATGATTTTGCGCATTCAGTTTGGTTTTAAGCGTTTCCACATCTCGGAAAATCCGACGTTGTAATTCCTGATAACTATGTAAGCCCGCCCGATATTCCAGTTGCAGACCATACACCTCGGCCATGGAGGAGGAAATGGCCCAACAACATTCCAGACGACGTAAGTTAGCGGGCAAGTTAACTTGTTGGTCAACGTAGGAATTATCATATACGGAAAGAGACTTAACAAACATAGTCAGGCAATTGCCCAACGACTGATTTCTAGTGATTTTGTCTTCAATCAACAAGGCCGCTTGGAGTTGTTCCAAACCTTTGGTATAGTAACTATAGGCTTCTGCTAACCGTTGTTGTTGCTGCCGTTCTAACAAGTTCTCCAGTTTTTCCGAAAAGAAGGATTTTAAGTCAATGAAACCATCTTCCAATCGCTTCTCCATGCGATGGAGTTTCTTTTGCACTTGAACTAACTGAAAGACATTCACCGCGGACAAAGCACAACCTACCGCACTGGTCATGCCAATCGCTCCGATAGAACTTTGAATGGCCGACAACATCGTGCTTTGGTGGGCAATGCCCGCCGTGATGGTATCAACACTGTCCTGAAGATGGTCAAGACGGGCCGAGGTTTCAAGGTCTCCTGCCAGGTTGATGGTGTTGCTGATGAGTTCTCTGGTACTTTGTGATAAGATGAGGGGGAGGAATTGTAACATGTTATTAGAACCTCGGAGTGATATGGATTTGAATGGGCGAAGCGAATTTCAATAATGGCAATGGATAATCTGGTTGGTTGGACTGTGCTGGCGCGAAGTCCAATTTAAGAATATTGTAATCCAACTTACTCAAGTTATGATGGCTTTTTTGAAGGTTTCCCTTTCCACAGGTTATACGCAATCACCAAAAACTTAATTTTCTTTTCTTTACCATATTCTTTTATGGGTGGAAAAGCACTGACGACATGCAATCTTAATTTTTTTTCTTCTCGAAATGCTTTAAATACTACCCGGTAATTAATTGCATTCCCTTTGTTGTCGTCAATACGATACGTTGCATATTTCCCATCCTCCGCGTGAAAACACGACACTCCTTCGTCACCCAACGATGAAATTATTTTAGGCAACTGAAACGACAAATTGTAACGTTTAAAGTCAAATGGACGACTGTCTTTAGGTGCGTGATACATAAGTTTATGCTTTTCTTCCTCGCTTAAATTTTCTTGTTTATCATTAGCAAAACAATGGAAACTATAAGTGACAATAAATTTATAATTATCTTTACGTTCTTCAGTATATTCTACCTCATGTGCATTAAGATGACTTAAATCATACTTAATCCCATCAAGTACAAATGGTCTCCAACAAGAGATTTCCTTAACAGTGTGAAACGATGTTTTTGGCATATTTTTGGCTAAATATATGTTTTGGCTGATGAAATAGATAGTGTTGGGATGTGATGTCTTTCTCTTCAAGAATCTAAGGCGCCTTTGAAGTGATTTTTAGGGTGCCTAAAATAACAAAAGCCCTCTAATGAGGGCTTTCGCCGAAATAACAATTTCGGTATTCAGAACGTCCTTACCGGAACACTGCCACGACCATTTAAGGTGACGGGATGTCATGCCACAGTATAATCTGTTCGTTTACTCATTGGCAAACTTTTTGAACCTCCATGTGGGTGGTTGATAAGTTGTGGTTGAGTTTACTATTCAATCATCTATAACATGTCTGCAACATCCTACTTACTACTATTCAGTACTCAACATGCAAGTACCTAAATGTGTCTTATTTTACGGCCATTCATTCTTTAATCAAAAGAATTTTCTCTTTACTAAATCTTAGCACATCTGAGTTACATATTCAAGTCTCGCGTTTAAAACCATTCAACTTTAAATTGTTCTATTCCTCATCTCTGGTAAATCATACTGATATGGCGTGTACCTGTCAATAGTTATCGAGGTTCTTGTACACTACTAATTTAGCACATACAACGCTGTGAAATTTTTCAGATTTTACAGCTAGGTGGGGTGGATAAGTATCCCATTATTTGCCTATCCTCTCTCTGCCATGACAGTAGTGGGTGGAGTGGACAACGAGAAACCCGTGGCCTACCCTACATGGCTGAAAAAACGTTGGGTTATGTTAACTCTACGTGCTACGCGGCGCAAGAGAAAGTTCCATCATAAAGCCAGTTAATCATGGCATATTCAAGGGCATCATGGTCACCCGAATAGTTTAGTTGTAACTCTACACGATCTTCTTCGTCCAAAGGTTTTCTAGCAACCACTTGAACCCCAAGTTTTCCCAGTTTGTTTCTAACCACTTCTTCACATTTTGAGGGAATTATAAAATCAAAGCCATCTTGGAAAAAGCCATCCGGAAAAAATCTAACAACCTCTTTTTCAGGTATCTCTTCTTTTTTAAGAGAAGAGACTTTCTGATCAAGTGAGGCTTGCCCACCTGGAAATTTTCCTGGTGTTGAGATGATATACCCATCATCAATTTCTCTACGGCTTATTATAGCCTTTTTTGATGGCTGAAAGCCCATGTGAACAATTTTCTGAAAAAACACAGGACAATACTTATCGCTATTTAAGGATAAAGTAGCATCTTCAAGCATTTTGTTACCTCCATATTCGTTTATTTCTAACAACCCTCTTTCTTAGATTTTCTAAGAGGGAATCTTTAGTTTTCACTTAAATCCTCAGCCAGGCAAGGTGGGCAACGTCTTTTTGTTGCTCACCATTTAGGTGGTGAGATAGGTGGGCAACGGTAAACGGCGTTGTCCACCCTACAAATACTATGAGGGTAATTGGGGTGGTGGGCAACGATAAACATGTTGCCTACCTTACTCGGCTACCCTCCCCCATCTTTTCTCAAAGATAGAAAATCTGCACTGCGTAAAGCCGCCAATTGGAACAAGAAGTCAACCTTCAAGGATTTAACCATTCTCTATCTGGTCTGCATATAAGACGTGCATCAGTATATGCCATATCCATTGGCAAAGCAGTCCGTATTCTGTATATCTTTCGTCCTGAATCTTTATCTGCAACTAACGCCAAATCAGCTTCAGTCTCACTTGTTAGATTTAAAGGCAAAAGAAGTTGTATTTTATGGTCATACCAGTGAGGAATTGCAACTTTATAGTTTCTCAGAATCTTTTGCTTAAGGAAATTTGTTGCACCTTCAATTGAAGTCATAGCAATTCGTCTATTTTCTCTTAGAGATTCCGGCAACCTATCTAGGTTTTCATCAACGATATGCGCTGTATTTACTTCAATGTCATAAGTTAAATCAAAAACCAAGTCGCTTGCGTCTTCTATATATGTTGCAACTTCAGGTACAAGTCCAAATGGAGAAAGTATGTTAGAATATGAGTCTGCAACAGAATGGAACACCCAGTCTGGATAATTTTTGTTTTCGACTTGCTTATTTCTAACAAAAGAAATGAAGATATCTTTTTCATCCTTTGTTTGTAACCCAGTATTAAAACAAGCCTTTGTACCATCATCAGAATAGGCTATTTTATCCTGTTCTTGCAACCGAAGAAAGGTATAGTTGAGATAATCCGTTAAAATGGGATATTTGCTTGGTTTTTTGAATTGATCTCTATGGAAGTTCCAGTCTTCTGGCTTTGCAAGACTTGCTATACGTTCAAAAGGGGTTTCCCAAGTCTCTCCCTTTTGATTATTCCAAAAAAATGAGAGAATATCTCATTGGGTGCTTGACCTTTATATCTAGCATATAAGGTGGCATATTTTTTAATCATATCAATATTAATGGTATTATCTAAAAAAGCCATCTCATGTAGAGTGGCCACATGATTCATTTATGTACCACCTCGCCAATATGGGGATAAAGGAAACCCAAATCAATACCAGTCAATAAAATTTTTTCTTATTGTCAATAATAAGCATTATATTATAAAGTTATTCATACTCCAAAGCAGACAACATCGTGCTTTGATGGGCAATGCCCGCGGTGATAGTATCAACACTGTCCTGAAGATGGTCAAAACGGGCAGAGGTTTCAAGGTCTCCTGCCAGGTTGATGGTGTTGCGGAGGAGTTCTTTGGTACTTTGTGATAAGATGAGGTGGATGAATTGTAACATGTTATTAGAACCTCATGGTTTTCCTCGTTCTGGGCAATTGAGTGGGAACGAGGGGTTGAGTGTTAATCTGAGGAGAGAGAAGGACGGGGATTTTCGCAAAATCTGATTCGGGTTACCGGGTTAAAAAGTCTTCTGAACTAATCCATGCTGGTCTCAAAATGGCACGACTCCTATGCGCCAGTTTTCCCTGGTTACGGTTGCTGACGATTTCGCATAGCCAATTGACTGAGTTCTTCCACACTCTTATCTGGCCACAGTTGCCTTTGCCAACGAGTATAATCAAACGGTTCTCTTCTCACTAAGTTGATGAATCGTTCGGCTTGCACCTTTCCCAGTGCCACAATTAAGGCTTCCATGCCTTTTAGTTTGAGTTCGGTATCAGTTATCATAGACATCAAACCTCTTAATAAAGGTTACGGGGTCAATCACTTTAATTTCATTCAAGTTGGATAATTTTCTCAAAATTTTATCATCCGTGGTTAAAAAATACTCGGCTTGGCCTTCTATGGCGGAGGCTACAGGCAAAGCATCTTTGGTAGCTAAACCTGGTTTGGCCAACCTGCGCTTAATGGCAATAACGCAAACGCGATGGAACGAGATTGGTGGGCCGTACACATTCCAACACCGCGGTAATAGTAGCATTCACCTCTTTATCTTTGATTCCCTGGCGGACACTTTCTAGTCGGTCTATCAACGCTGGTTCAAAATATTCTGGACGTGGTAACTCGCCGGTGCGGTAACACAATTCTTTCAGGGCACCGCATAATTCAGTCACTCCCTCAATTGAAGTTAAAGCGGCTTGCGAAAAACATTGTACGGCACGATACCCACTTTGGAGATTGAGGTTCTCACCCACATTTAAGGCTTGCCAAAGTTGTTTGGCCAAGGTTAACTCGGTAGGTTGCAAGGACAGTTGTTGTTCAAGCACCGCTAGTCGATTTTGGGAATTTTGATATTGTGGTTGGTTCATGTTGCTATCCTCCAAAGGGTTTAGATGTTGGTTTTGACTACAGACGTTTGCCTAGTTACAAATTCATCGAAGTCTCTATTTGCCATCGGATTTAATCTCCTGTTTGTTGATTACAGTCCATAATAACCAAGCCAATTTTAAATTTCATTGCAACAGGTATGTAGTCATTGTATAGCGGGCAACACCATTTCTCCAGGTTACTCGCAATCCACCTAATAATAAGGATAAACTAAACCAAAGTCAACTATACTTTCACTAGCCATAAATATCGGGCAATACCCCCTCTGCCCGTCTCAATCTGAAATTGGAAGAGGCCAGCAACGTCAATACAACCGTGATTCTAAAGAGAGGAGAAAGAAGGGAAGGGAAAATAGTGGAAGGGGGAGAGGGAAGATAGGTAGGGTAGGCAAACGTCTTTCTTTATTATTTTATTTACCCATCCTCTCTTTATCACGATGGCAGTGGGTGGGGTGGGCAACAATAAGCCCGTTGTCCACCCTACTTGGCTACCACTACTGGTAGATGTCTTGTAGCCAACCAACTAATCCTTTATACCACTTATTATCCTGGTCAATGAGTATATCCTTCTCCCACAATGCCCGGTAAAGACCGTGTCCAGGAGAGTCCTGCCAAGCTAACCAAGTAGCGACCTCCGCTTTGGTGCGGTGAATAGGCTTGAATTTCGGTTGGGGTAAAGCGGAGACCACCCCCGTAGCGTACTGAAATAGAGTCTGCTCCTTCTGACTTACGCAATGCTTAATCCAGTCCTCTAACATCCCTTTATCCTGATTGTTGGGCATAACCCATAAGCCGAAGTCAGCAATCCCAATCCCATCAGCATGTTTGAAACGCAGCCCGCCCAGATTATTTTTGCTATTGGGGGCTAGAAGAAAACCAAAAGGTTGCACAATCCGTTCAACCCGTTCAATGGTTCTTCGGCAACCCAAGCCACCAGCGTCTTCATCATCAGCATCTACGATAACTGCCAAACGCTGAAGTTGACAGTTTTCGTCTAAAAGTTGTGGCAACTCAATCGGTAGAAGATTGAATACCCCCTCCTTATTGTTGTACCCTTTGCTGACCTTTTTATCGTCAGCAACTTGTTGCAACTCAACTTGTTCGGTATTGTACTCTTCCATGGCTTCTTCGGGTGGGGCCACTTTCACTAGTGTATCCAATGCTAGCAGTTTACAGAACTTTTCAAAAAAGTTTTTATCGCTCTCTCCTTCCACTAAAAGCAATCGCTCAGAATTAGCCATTTTAGCCATTAGCGTACCTCCACATCAGCCTGGGTAATGTTATCCAATTGTGTATCATCGAAAACGGTTGCAATCACTTGTCCCCAATTACTCTTGCGGGCACTCTTGCCCACACGGAACAATACGCCTTTCACATCTCGCCGGGCAATAGCCACCTTGGTAAAACTCTCGATACAATCCCAACTGTGCGTCGTCGCAAATATCTGAATATCATATTCGTTTGCCAGTTGAAATAACATTGACCAGACTTTTTCCTGAACGCTGTAGTGCAGACCATTTTCAAATTCGTCAATCAGTAAGAAACCACCCTTGGCCGAGAATACCTTTAATAGCAACTGAAATATCCGCAACATGCCATCCCCCAAACTGTTCAGAGGAATTGGGCGAAGCAAATTGGACATCTTCACCTTGGCGGAACGGTGGAATTCTCGCATAGGTCTGAAATATTCCTCACTTTTGACAAAAGTTAGATTCTCAAGTTCAGGCTCGATAATCCGAAGGGCTTGCTTGACTATGTTCTCATGCTCGGTAAAAACAATTTTATCCCACTCGTCCGCCAGTTCATCCATGGAAATAAACTGCGTGGGAATCACGCTACAAGACAAGGTGTCACCGACTTCCAGTGGGGAACTCCGGTAACGCGGGTTGGAGGTTTCCAGATTGATCAGAGACGAGCGTTCGCCTTTGGTTACCAGCAAGGCTTGACCCACCGGCTCCTCAGTCCATTCAGCAAGGGCAGACTTTGGAACAGGACGACGGCGTATCCGTGTGCTAGTTTCGCCGGTCTCATCGGTAACAGTTTCTTCCGTCTCAATAAGAAAGACATGCTGAATACGCAGTGTTTGAGGGTGTCCCGCAGACTCACTAATCATGATTATCCGGTTATCCTCTTGAGGAAACTGCCGGCCGGTAAATAAATCCTCAAAAGGGAATGAGGCGTCAAGGTCGCTTTGTTCCCCTTTTTTCAGCCGAAATTTCTCATCGTGGCCGACTGCAATCTCCTGAAGCAATTCATGCTGGGCGTTTCCTGCAAAAATTCTTAATGCCTCAAGTATGGTGCTTTTGCCGGAATTGTTTTTGCCGACAATCAGGTTGACACGCCCAAGTTTCTTAACCTGAAAGTTCTCCAATAACCTGAAATTCTTAATTTCAAGTGAATTAAGCATAGTGATTACTCCTAATTTGTTATTGTTCCCAAGAGTTATTTAGTAGTTAGTGTGGTGGGCTACGAGAAACATGTTGCCCGCTCTATCTGGTTAAAACACTTAGTATGGACAAGATAAACCAAAACCAATATGCAGTCAACAATCTTGTTACAGTCATTGTTAAGGCGGGCAACACCATTTCTCCATGTTACTCGCAATCCACCTAGTAATAAGGATAAACCAAACCAAAATCAAGAGTAGTCAATAAATTTTTTCTCAGTCAATAAATCTTTTACTCTTTATCAGTCTATCCCCCCGCCCGTCTCAAGCCCGCCTACCCTTACTTACCATAAACGATTTAATTCTAGTTTATTGCCTTACGTCTAGCTATTTTCCTACTGCGCACTTTTAGCGCTTAACTAACCATAGATAGCTTGGTTTTGAGTTCGCCGCGAACTCGGGCCAAGTTCAACTTGAATTCGAAATCGATTATTCTGTCGCAGGGTAAAAATTTAGTTATAGTATACGCTTTGCTTAACCCATCCTACCTTAACCGTTAATGATATAGTAATAATGACCATGTAGTTTGTTGGACTTCGCTAACGCTCAGTCCAACCTACGGGCTGGGAGGCTTTCTGAAGATGAGTTCCCACTTCTGCCAACAACGGATTGGCTTTGATAACTAATTCCAAAGAACGTAAAAACTCTTCAACATCACCCTCCTCTAAATAGGTCTCCAGACTAGCATTGAGAAATTCTCTAGCTACTTCTTTGTCAGTTAAATTATTGGTGACAAACTCATTTAAGTCGAGGGATTGATTATTCATTATGAACGATTCTCTTGATAGATTTTAAGATAAGTTTTGGCTGTTTCTATATCTTTTGTTTGAGTGGATTTATCTCCACCACAGAGTAATAAAATTAGCTGGTCGTCTATTTCTGAATAATAGACTCGGTATCCTGAACCAAACTTAAAGCGTAGTTCACCAAGACGAGTATCAAGTCTTTTGCAATCTCCAAAATGGCCTGATGACAGACGTTTGAGTCGTTCAAGAATTCGGGCTTTGGTGGTTTTATCCTTCAAGGAGTCTAACCATTCTTGAAGGGGAATTTTGGTTTCGGTTAATTGGAACACCTTTATCTGTTTCATCATGTCATTTCTCGTTGGGAACGTCGCCCCAACTTTGGCTGGTAATCCTGAGACACAGGCAGATAGATAGGGTAGGTAAGCGTCTTGATTGCTTGCTTACCCCCTCTTTACTACGACGGCAGTTGGGGTGGTGGGCAACGAAAAACCTGTGGCCTACTCTACCTGGCTGCACGTCAGTTTTTCCTGGTTAGGTTACTGTTGCTGACGATTTCGCATAGCCAATTGACTGAGTTCTTCCACACTCTTATCGGGCCACACATCAAAGGTGACGAATGTTGCAGTAGAACACTCAGAAATGGAAAGGAACAATAC
>DZAL01000339.1 GCA_022729575.1 Thiomargarita sp. | reverse complement strand
GAATAAATAATCATTTTGGATTTATCGACGACGATGGAAACGAAGAGGTTAAGCCAAAGAATGATAATTCAGAAAGTATCGAAACAGAAACAGAAGACACTCAATAATTAAATAAGAATACTTCAACTTTCAAAGCAATTTAACCCATTAACGATATAGTAAACTTCGATATTCTGAGCTAGATTATGCTGTTGAAAGATTGCAAAAAACTTTCCGCCTAATACCCAAAAATAAGTACTTTGAATAATATAATGTCGTATTGTATTTCAATAGTTCGTTAAAGTTTTGTACTGTACTGATAATCAACAGATTGCTTCAGTCCGTTCGCAATGACGTAAAATGCTGAAAATCAAAATTATCGTCATTGCAAAGGTTGATAAACTTGAAGCAATCTCAAAAACTTAACGAACTATTGTTTTTAACATGAATACCTGATAAAATACCTTTACAAAACCAATAAATAGGCCGAAGACCTTAGTCTTTCAATATCCGCTCTACATGAATAGCCCCCGATTTTTGAAGAACTTTAACAAAATAAGCCCCTTGTGGCAGATGAGCAATGGATATTTTAGATTCCAAGTTTGTCCAAGTACGTACCAATTGACCAGCAGCGCTGTACAATTCAACCTTGTTTAGCTCGTCATTAGGTATATTAAAATAAATAAATTCTGATGCAGGATTCGGATAAACCATCGATTGCGACATGATTTTACGCCCGTCCACATTAACAAAGGTCTGATACAAATCGGATTCCCATACCCCTCGACCATAGGTTGCCGCTCTCAATTTTGAGCCTACAATTTGCAAATCGCTCACCTTTACTTTGGGTAACTGATTAGCAAACAATATCCAAGAACTTAAATTATCGTTGGTGTAGTAAACGCCGAACTCTGTACCCACATAAACGCCATGTTCAGAATTATTTTCGGTGGCAATCGAATGGCCGGTCATTTGAGTGAGCGACCCTAAAATTGCAGTAAAAGTATAGCCTGAATTGGTCGATTTGTATGCTTTTGCGTATGAACTGGTCATCAAAACATAGACTTCGGAAGGAGAATTAGCCGAAACCGAAATATCGACCACAGGTTTTATCATCGGATTGCCCGTTTCATTCCATACTGCTCCGCCATCGGTAGTGTAGTAAAAGTGATTTTCTTTCGATACGTATATATAATTGGGGTCAGATGGAGCAATAGCAAGTGTAATAATGGGTTCGTTGTCGGTAAACGAAGAAATAGCATCCCAATTTTCGCCAGAATCTATAGTTTTGTACACTTGTTTAAGACCTACCACCAATTGATTGGGTTGCGATTGACACATATCTATGGGTGTCACCCACTCGCCTTCTTCCCCATAATCGGCTGGAGAAAAGACCGTTGAGCTATTATCGCCACCCACATTCGATCTAAGAAATACCCCATATTGGTACGACAAATACACTTGCTGTGGGTTTGACGGATTAATTCTATTGTCCATTCCGTCGGCACCCATCACATGCTTCCATGTACCCGAAATGCTCACATTGGTTCCATTATCTTGGCATCCGGTCGAAATACGCTGCCCATCGGGGCTGTTGCTAAACCGATAAATTTGCGAAATATTTAAACCCGAGCTGATATTACTCCAACTGTACCCATCGTCGGTTTTAAATGCCCCACCATCAGAGCCACAGTACAAGCTAGTACCGTAAAAATCGAGCGAATGGATATCGGCATGGCTATATTCGTAAGTGCCATTTAGATACCAATGGGTATTGATTTGAAAAGAAAGCCCACCATCTTCCGAAGCCCACACGTTGACACCTCCAATATATACTTTCTCTTTGTCTTGCGGATGCGCCGCCAAAGCCAAGTCGTACCAAGCCTGCGAGGCATCATCGTCTGCATTAACCGAATAGCCTAACAAATTTCCTTGACTGGGGTCGAATTGTAAATCAAAACTCGAGCCCCCATCTATCGAGCGATAAACACCATTAAAATCGCTACCACTACTAGACAATAACAAATAGATGTACGAAGTATCGGCAGGTGTAATGTCCATAGCAATTCGGCCTATCGATGTTTGTATACCATTGGTAATTATTTGAAACGATTCTCCTCCATTGTACGAACGATAAAAATTCTGAGTACTCACCGCATACACCGTTTGTGATCGCAATGGATTGATACGTATTTGCATGATGTTTTTTCCAGAAATAACGGTTGTCCAAGTGGCTCCTCCATCGATCGATTTGTGCAATCCTGAGCGACTTCCCGCAAAAATTATTTGACTGTTATTGGGATCGATTTCGAGTGCATTAATAATCAGAGACTCCGAGTCGTATGTACTGAACAAGCCTGTTGGGTTCCAAGAAGCCCCACCATCGGTCGATTTATAAACCCCTACCCCATAGGTATCGAGTCCATCTCTGTCGCCAGTGGCCAAATAGAGCACATTCGAATTTTGAGGGTCTACCGCCAAATCGGATGTGCCTAGTATCGGAAATTGGTCGGTATTGGTGTTCCAAGTTTGACCACCATCGGTGCTTTTCCAAAGTCCACCCGACGACGCACAAGCATATATCACATCAGAATTAGAGGGGTCTACTGTAATGGCATTCACCCTCCCATTCCCAGGATTGTAACCTGAATTACCGTTTATCCACTCGGTCAAACCAATTGGCGTCCAATTACCCCACAAGTCGATGGCACGTTCGTTTCGGTTTATCTCGGCCAACACTCTTTCGTTAGGCGAAACGTAACGTCCATTTTCGTCTTTAGACCAACGTTCGTTCCAATAATAACGCTCGAAATGTTTGCTCCAGCGCGTGCCCTTTTCGGGACGTAAACTGTCGATATCGACTATGGTACTTTGCTTTAAAGGGATATACCATGCGGGTAGTTGAGCCCACACAACCAGACTTTGGAAACTGAACAGTATGGCTACAAGAAAATATTTCATACTTCGAATAAATTTGAATCAAAGTTACGAGAAAAAACTTTACCAGTTTAGATTTAGAACACCATTAACCTAACAATACTTCGTTAAACTTTTCGAAAGTTCATATTTAATAGATGCAATCATCT
>DZAL01000338.1 GCA_022729575.1 Thiomargarita sp. | reverse complement strand
GACCAGCCGGTGCTTCTGTTGTCCTCCAAATTTCATCACGACCAAGTATTTAACTTTCGACGGTTGATATGATTAAAACGATGACAGTTCAATAAAAGAGTAGTGAGGAAATTTGGCTGAAATATCGAGAGGTTTTTTTTCGCTCTTTCACCCAGATTTCTGCACTACCAATAAAAATAATTAATTAAAAGTGTAAATTATAGATACAACTAATTTTTGGTCGCCAGGCATTTAAGTTGAAATTATCATCATAATCTGTTACCTTGAAGTTGGAATTTCGTTATCATACATTGGTCCCCAAAGATTACCACAGGGACACCATAAAATCAACCCATTATAAAATTGTGTACATAGAAAGGCACCGCTGAGGAGAGAATACACTTAATTTGATGGCCGTGAGCTCCTGCCTCCCCAAATGGGTTTGGGGACCCCAACCTTCGTCTAATAAATTTTAGATTATGGTTGGTGGCTTTGAACATATCATCAATAAAAGGAAACACCACCAATATGTCTATCAAAAAACTATTTCTATCCATCTTTTCTATCTCTATTTTCCTACTCCTAGGATTGGCTGTTCTCATTTTTAAACTCTACGAAACGGAACAATTACTTAGCCACAGTCAAGAACTGCGTTATCAATCTTACCTGGCCGCTCAAGAATTACGACAGAGTTCTGATGACTTGACCAAATTTGCTAGAACTTATGTGGTCACGGGTGATTCCAAATACGAGAAAATGTATTGGGACATTTTGGCGATTCGTAACGGTGAAAAACCGCGACCCGAAAGATATGAGCATATCTATTGGGATTTCGTGGCTTACACCAATGAAAAACCTCGTTCTGATGGTCAAGCGGTGGCGCTGAAACCACGGATGAAAAACCTGGGTTTTACCGAGGCCGAATTTGCTAAATTGACCGCGGCGGAAAATAATTCTAATGCTTTGGTGAAGACCGAAACTATTGCGATGAATGCGGTTAAAGGGTTATTTGATGAGGGTAATGGTAATTTCACCAATAAGGGTCCCCCGGATTTAGAACTGGCCCGCAAACTTATGCACGACACCGACTATCATCAATACAAATTTAAGATCATGAAACCCATTGATGATTTCTTAGTGCTGGTCTCTGATAGAACTCAGTTGGCGGTTCAACAATATACTTCTCTTACTCACCGTTACCTTGCGCTTATTGGTGTAGCGATATTTGGCATCATCCTCTTCTCGCTATTTTTCTATTTTCTCCTCATGCGTAATCTTATGCAACAACTGGGGGGTGAACCTGCCATGGTGGCTGACCTCGCCCAAAAAATCGGTAGCGGTGACCTTTCTCCCTCTCTGTTTCAACTGGACCAACCGTTAACCGGCTTACTTAGCAATATGCGAGAGATGCAAAACCAATTGCGGCGACGTTTTGAAGAAGATCAACGCATTACTCAAAATCTCCAGGAACGTTTTATTGCCGATAAACGGGTCACGGCCGAACTCCAAATAGTTACTCAGGCGGCTTCGCAAGGAGATTTTAGTAAACGCATCCATTTTGAGGATAACTCTGATACCTTTAAAACGTTGGCCGACAGTATTAATCAGATTTTAGAATTTAATCAATTGGTGATAACTGACTTGATACAAGTCTTTGCGGCGGTGTCCAGAGGCGATTTCACCAAAACTATCACTAATGATTACTCTGGCGAACTGGGTCGGTTAAAACAAGATGCCAATGTCACCGTACAGACTCTCACTAAAGTCACCGAAGAGCTCATAGCGGTGGCCCAGGTGGCATCTCAAGGTAATTTTAGCCAACGTCTCCAACTTGACAATAAGACGGGTACTTTTAAAATTATTGCGGGCAGTATCAATCAAGTGTTAGAATTTAACCAGTTGGTTATCATCGATCTCATGCGAGTGTTTGCCGCCATGGCCCAGGGGGATTTGACTATCACGATTACTCATGAGTATACTGGTGAACTGGCGCAGTTAAAACAAGATACCAATACCACCGTGCAAAAATTGACCGAAGTGCTTTCGGTGATAAGACAAACCGTTGCTACCGTGACTCAAGCGGCTGAAGAAATTTCACAAGGGAATCTGGAGTTAAGTCAACGCACTACCGAACAAGCGGCGGCGCTACAAGAAACGGCGGCCAGTATGGAACAAATGACCGGGACTGTCCAACAAAATGCGGATAACGCCAAGCAGGCTAACCAGTTGGCGGTCAGTGCCAGAGGACGTGCTGAACAGGGCAATCAGGTGGTCACCGACGCGGTCCTCGCCATCAAAGAAATCAGTAAGAGTAGCAAGAAAATCGCCGATATTATTAGCGTGATCGATGAAATTGCGTTTCAAACCAATTTATTGGCCTTGAATGCGGCGGTGGAAGCGGCCCGGGCGGGCGAGCACGGACGCGGTTTTGCCGTGGTGGCGGCTGAAGTTCGCAATCTGGCCCAACGTAGTGCGGCGGCGGCCAAGGAAATTAAAGCTTTGATACAAGACAGCAATGCCAAAGTTGAAGAAGGTACGAAATTAGCCAGTCAATCCGGACAATCTTTAGCCGAAATTGTGGTGGCGGTGAAAAAAGTCAGTGACATTATTGCCGAGATTGCCGCCGCTTCCACGGAACAATCGGTGGGCATTGCCCAAGTCAATAAAGCGGTTAGTCAGATGGATGCTATGGTTGAACAAAATTCAGCCCTGGTCGAACAAGCCGCCGCTGCCAGCGAAGCTATGAAAGAACAGGCGCAAGCATTGCAACAACAAATGGCTTTTTTCAGTATGGGTTATGAAGAGATAAAGGAGAGGGGGTCAGTTCCATTAGTGAAGCCGGTACCTAAAGTTGGGGTCACCACCGTATTGCCCGCCAAAAGAACGGTTAACCAGAGAACCTCAGGAGCAGTGCAACCGAAGAATGAATGGAAAGATTTTTGAGTAACTCACCTTACGCATTTTGAAGATTTGGTAGGTTGGAGTTCGCTGGCGCTCACTCCAACCTACAACTACAACTACTAGAGGCTTCAGCCGCAATGCCATTAAGTTAAGCCGCGTTGGAGTCCAAACCTTTAGATTTGGAC
>DZAL01000034.1 GCA_022729575.1 Thiomargarita sp. | reverse complement strand
CCGAAGGTCAAGCCGAAGGTCGAGCCGAAGGTCAAGCCGAAGGTCGAGCCGAAGGTCAAGCCGAAGGTCGAGCCGAAGGATTGCTTGAAGAAGCACAAGAGATGCTTCTGGAAACTCTCGACGAACGTTTCGGTCGAGTGCCTAAAACCTTGTTGAATCAGCTATTTCAGATTAAGCAACGCGAGGTATTAAAAACGCTACACCGACAGGCGTTGCGGTGTCAAAATCTGCGTCAGTTTAAGGAGGTGTTAGTCACTCAAGTGAAATAACTCTCAAAAAAACCTGTCAGGTCTTCAAGACCTGACAAATTTTTGAATCCTATAAAAAACGACAAATCGTGTGGCCCGCTACCAAGAGACATTAAACCAGATTAAATTAAGTACTGAAGCCGAAATTTTCTCCTATTTTCTTTCGCCCCTCTTTGGGAGGCCTGGCGTGAGGGAAAATACCGCCGAATTTATGCTTCAGTACTTAGTCTGAGTTCATTTGAGAACACCTTGAGTTTTAATACCTCCATTGGCCTGTAGGGACTACCAAATCTAGCGGTGGTCAAATCTGACGAAAGAGAGCATCTAATTTTTGTTCATAGCCATGGTAGCCTAACACCTCGTATAACTCAGCACGGGTTTGCATCAACCCTAACACCTCCTGTTGAGAACCTTGCTCACGAATGGCGCCATAAACTTTTACCGCGGCGGCACTCATGGCACGAAAAGCCGAGAGCGGATAAAGTACCAATTGCACTCCTGCTTGTGTTAACTCTGCCACCGTAAATAATGGCGTTTTCCCAAACTCGGTAATATTGGCTAACACCGGCACTTTAACCGCTTGCACAAACTGACGATATTCTGCCAATTCATGTAAGGCTTCAGCAAAAATCATATCTGCACCCGCTTCGACATAGGCACCTGCACGGTCGATCGCCGCTGGTTGGCCCTCGTTAGCAAACGCATCGGTGCGGGCCATGATGACAAATTGAGAATCGGTTTTGGCATCAACGGCGGCTTTTACGCGGTCCACCATTTCCGCGGTGGACACCAACGCTTTATTGGGTCGATGACCGCAACGTTTGACTTGAACTTGGTCTTCAATATGAACTGCGGCAACTCCAGCGCGAATCATTTCTTTCACCGTGCGAGCCACCGAAAATGCGGCACCCCAACCCGTGTCAATATCTACTAGCAATGGCAAAGGAGTCACTGCCGTAATACGACGTGCATCTTCCAAGACATCATTGAGCGTAGTGATGCCCAAATCAGGTAAACCAAAGGAGGCATTGGCGACACCAGCACCAGATAAATACAAGGATTGAAAACCGGCACGTTGAGCCAGCAGGGCACTGTAGGCATTAATCGTACCTACCACTTGTAAAGGTTGCTCAACTTCTAGTGCGGTGCGAAACCGGGCACCAGCGGAAGTTGGATTATTCATAGAAATTTTCCCTTTAGTATTTAGATTTGACAACTTTCGAAAAGTTGTCAAATCTGAGCCTACGAAAAGTTGTCAAATCTTCTTTGGTCAACTCTTCAATTAGTTGGCAACACCCCACCACGTTCCTTGAACAGGCGGTCACTCTCCCGCACCATCTGTTCACCTTGTTCAATCATATCATCACCCTTACTGATATTGGCTTTGCCATCCTTTATCATCTGTTCTCCTTTTTGCTTCAACGCTTCGCCATCGGCAATGGTCTGTTTTCCCTGATTCCATTGTTTTCCCAAATCCGCCATTTGTTGACCAAAGGCCCCCATTTTATCTCCCTTGGTCGGTTCACTAGAACAGCCGGCGGTGAGTGCTATGAAGACGCTATAACCAATAAAAGTAACTTTGAACAGGGGATTTTTCTTCAGCATAATTAAGCTCCTATATTTATTTACAATCGTGGTATTTAGATTTGACAACTTTAAAAAAGTTGTCAAATCTAGTTTCGAGATTTGACAACTTTAAAAAAGTTGTCAAATCTAGTTTCGAGCATCTAATTTTTGTTCATAGCCATCAAATGCTTATCGTTTAGAATCATTGCATAAGCCGAGTGGTTATGAATAGACTCGAAATTTTCCGATTCCACCATGTAACTGGCGACCCGGTCATCCAGATTTAACTTCATTGCAATGTCACGTACCATGTCTTCTACAAATTTTGGATTTTCATACGCATGTTCAGTCACATATTTCTCATCCGAACGTTTTAGTAAACCATAAAGTTCACTAGAGGCTTCTTTTTCAATCAAGTCAATCAGGTCCTCTATCCATAAAAACCCATTAGTTTTAGCGGTTACGGTAACATGAGAACGTTGATTGTGAGCACCATGTTTAGAAATTTTTTTGGAACATGGACATAAGCTAGTAACGGGTACCACCACTTTGACCGTAATGCTAGGAGTTTCGTCAGTGATTTCTCCGATAAAAGTCACTTCATAATCGAGGAGACTTTTAACTTTAGACACCGGTGCTATTTTTCGGACAAAATAAATAAAAGTCATCTCAATATGTCCCGTTTCGGCTTCTAAACGTTTCATCATTTCGAATAGCATTTTTTTGAAAGATTCTACGGTAATGTCATACTCATGCTCATTGAGAATTTCCACGAATCTGGACATGTGAGTGCCCTTGAAATTATGGGGCAAATTAACGTACATATTGAAATTGGCAATCGTATGTTGTTCGCGTCCAGAGCGGTCTTTAATTCGCACGGGGTACTTGATGTCTTTGATACCCACTTTGTCAATGGCAATGTGACGTTTATCGATGCTACCTTGGACATCCGGCATCACTGTGATTGGCTTATTCATGTTTAAATTCCTTGGTCTCGGTTAACAGTGGTCAATGGTCGATTTTTTAAGGAGGGTTACCCAATTGATTTAATCCCGCCAGGTTTTGAATTTCTAATTCACCTTACGCACCACACCCCTAGCCCCAATGCCATTAAGTTAAGCCGCATTGGAGTCCAAACCTTCAGATTTGGACGAGACGGGTTAAGGTAAGACGGCGTTGCCAAAGCTGAAGCTTTGGACTCCAACGCCGTAACCTTAGCTTAACTTTTCTCGTTCCCACGCTCCGCGTGGGAATGCAGGTGGGACGCTCTGCGTCCCGGACCCCGACGCCGAGCGTCTAGGTGGCATTCCCACGCGGAGCGTGGGAACGAGAAAAGGAATCCCCCGGTCAGATTTTAACCTTGAAGGTCTGGTTTTAGACCTTCAAGGTTTCTTTGGCCGGCTTAATTTAATGGCAGTGTCGGTTAACAGTGGTCAATAATCGATTTTTAAAGGAGGGTTACCCGATTGGTTTAATCTTACCGTGTCTTGAATTTCTAATTTCAAACGTTGCTTGATTGATTGTACCACACCATTCACATCTAAGCCGGCTTTAGCCAATAACGTAGGGGTATCACCTTGTTCCAAAAAATGGTTGGGTAATCCTAAGTTTAAGACCGATACTGACTTTGCTTGAGCCTGTAAATATTCATTGACGGCACTCCCAGCACCTCCCATAATGACATTTTCTTCCACCGTTACTAGCAATTGATGTTGTTGCGCTAACTCTAAAATCATGGCTCCATCCAATGGCTTGACAAAACGCATATTTACCACGGTCGCATCCAATAGTGCCGCGGCGGCTAATGCGATTGGCAACAAGGTACCAAAGACCAACAACGCGACCTGATGTCCTTGGCGACGCATTTCCGCTTTACCAATAGGTAAAACCGTCAGCGTAGGTGCTACAGTCACACCGACCCCTTGAGCGCGTGGGTAACGTACTGCACTAGGGCCATCATGTCTAAAACCGGTGGTCAGCATTTGTCGACATTCATTTTCATCGGCGGGTGTCATAATCAACATATTGGGGATACAACGTAAATAAGCCAGATCGAAGTTGCCAGAATGAGTGGGGCCATCAGCACCGACAATACCGGCGCGGTCTATGGCAAACAGTACGGGTAAATTTTGTAAAGCCACATCGTGAATCAGTTGGTCATAAGCCCGTTGTAAGAACGTAGAATAAATAGCAACGACCGGTTTTAGACCTTCGCAAGCCAGGCCCGCGGCCAAAGTGACACTGTGTTGTTCGGCAATACCCACATCAAAATAGCGGTCTGGATAATGTTGCGCAAATTTGACTAGACCAGAGCCTTCACACATAGCGGGAGTAATACCCACGAGGCGTTTATCTTCAGTAGCCATGTCATAAAGCCAATCACTAAAGATTTGAGTATATGTGGGATGAGTGCTAGTTTGAATTTCAATTTTACCGGTTTTGGGATCAAACGCGGTCACCCCATGATAAATCGATGGATTGTCCTCCGCAATCGGAAAACCTTTACCTTTTTGCGTCATGATATGAAGAAATTGCGGTCCTTCCAACACTTTCATATTATTGAGCGTGGTCAGCAACGTCGGTAAATCATGTCCATCAATTGGGCCGATGTAATTAAATCCCAATTCCTCAAATAACGTCCCTGGGACAATCATACCCTTCATATAGGCTTCGGTGCGGCGGGCCAATTCATGCACGGTCGGCATCCGTTTCAACAGTTGTTTGCTACCTTCGCGCACCGAGGTATATAGCGAGCTGGATAAAACTTTGGCAAGATAATTAGACAAGCCACCTACATTGGGGGAGATGGACATTTTATTATCATTTAAAATGACCAATAAATCGACCGCCAAGCTACCCGCATGATTGAGTGCTTCAAAGGCCATGCCGGCGGTCATTGCGCCATCACCAATAATAGCTATCACTTTTCGCCGGCGCTCTTGTTGATGGGCCGCAATCGCCATGCCTAAAGCGGCACTGATCGAGGTGCTCGAATGTCCTACTCCAAAGGCATCATAAGGACTTTCACAGCGTTTAGGAAACCCTGAAATGCCACCCAGAGTACGTAAACCGGTCATCGCCTCACGACGACCAGTGAGAATTTTATGGGCATAACTTTGATGACCAACGTCCCAGACTAAACGGTCTTCTGGGGTATTGAAGACATAATGCAAAGCAATGGTAAGCTCTACGGTGCCTAAATTGGAAGCCAAATGTCCTCCCGTGCGGCTCAAAGTTTCTACTAAAAATTCGCGTAATTCTGATGCTAACCTGGGCAACTCACGTTCAGGTAATTGGCGCAAATCCGCCGGCGTTTGAATGTGTTCTAACAATGATTGGAGCATAAATAATTGTCAATGGAAGAGGTTAGGTAAACCATGGCCGGAGTCCAAAACATGTTTTGGACTCCGGTCCAGGCGTAAATTTTATTTAGTATATCACTATCACTGTTATATCAAAAACCATGGTTTATTTCATAATTATTTTAAGGTAACAGTAAATTATTGAAAATTAGCAGGAAAAATTATTTATTGACAACCTCTTTAAAAGAAATGATAATTAAATTTTAATTGGATTAATATATTAACAATACGTCATATAATTACAACTATAGGATTTACGTAGTAATTTGTGTAACTATTCGAATTTACAGAAGCCCCCTCTAATCCCTCAATGCCATTAAGTTAAGCCGCGTTGGAGTCCAAACCTTCAGATTTGGACGAGATTGGTTAAGGTGAGACGGCGCTGCCAAATCTGAAGATTTGGACTCCAACGTCGTAACTTGAGCTTAACGCGGTCAGGACTGGCAGTCCTCAAAGGACTGCCAGTCCTAGGTTCGTCCTAGATTCTCACCCAGATTTCATCACTACCCGTAAGTCTCTGAAGTATAATTAAAAACCGTATTTTCATTTAATACAGCGAAGGCAAACCCTGTGATACTCGTCCACCAACCCAAAGGTAGAAAATGATGACCATTCCTTTAATTAAGCAAATTCCTCCCTACCAAATCACCCGCTTCATTCACAGCGGAATGTTAATTTTTGCGCTATCTGCTTGGCTGACTAGCAATTGGGCTGACACTTATGAAGACCCTCAACATTTCGGTTTCACTATACACAGTTGGATAGGCCTGGGAATGGTATGTTTTATCTGCTTACGCCTCTTTTATGGCTTAACAGGCCCGACTAATGTCCGCTTATCTCAATTAATCCCCACCACCAAAGACCGGCTCCGGCTAATCTGGGAAGACCTATTAGGACTGTTTAGTTTCAAGCTACCCACAGGCCCCACCCATCAAGGACTTTCAGGAATAATTAAGTTATTTGGACTCTTAGTGTTTACCTGGATGGCATTAACGGGAAGTACGCTGTTTATTTTGGTTGAGCCAGGCACTGAAGCCAAAGGCTTTCTCGAGTTAGTCATGGAGTTTCATGGCATTGGTGAAACGCTGATCCCGCTATATTTGTTGCTACATATAGGGTTAATCGTATTTTATGCCATCAAGGGGCGTGACTTATGGAGAAAAATGTTTTTTCTTAAATAACTATGGTGCTCTCTCTGAGGTAGGACTACCTACATTCATCAGATAAATAAACTCGTTTATCAAAAAATGATTGAAACTAACTGGAAAACAACTATTATATATATTATAGTTAAATTAAGATTTTATAATCAATAAGTAAAAAATATTTTAGAAGATTTTCCTTGTTAGATTTAAGATTTGACAACTTTAAAAAAGTTGTCAAATCTAAAGTTGTCAAATCTTAAAATTGTCCAATTAGCGGAGAAAAAATTATGTACCCCACCACATTAAAAGGTTTGGAGTCCAAAACATGTTTTGGACACCCGTCAAAGAGTCTGATATTGTTACTGGAATTTTGGTTATTACTCTTACTAACCTCCCCCGTAGTTAACGCCGAAGGGAGTCGAGAATTGATAGTTAGTGCCGGCGGACAAGGATATCGTGCCTTTTTAGAATTTTCTAGCCAAACCCCCAATTCAATTCCGCGCAAAGGAATAGTGAAAACTTTTGTTAACGCTGGAGAATGGGTCTATCTTGGCTCCAGTGTTTATAATACCGCACCAGATCCGGCCTTAGACATTGTCTATCGTAGTCCCAATGGCATCGTTGGTACCTGCGATGTCAAAAATACGGGTGAAGGTTGGATTAATACTCTAGCGAAAGAAGTCGCTGGTCCTAAAACGCTTGGTAATCCTACCGGTTACCTCCCCTGCAAATTTAAAGCGACTGAAACAGGTATCTATGAAGTAGAATTTCACACCCCCAAGGAATTTGCCACAGGAAGTAATAATTACCCTAAATCAACCCTAGTCACGGCCCAATTTCCCACCGATGCGACTCAAGGAGTCACGGCCGCCGCCTGGGATGTGACGGTGATGACCACCGAAGATGATTGGAATACTCAGAAAAAAGGACGCGCTTACGTTAATTATTTGCCCATGACCGTCGTGGCCAAAAGCAAATTTTTATACTCCAAGATTTATGTCCTCACCAATCAAGGTTTCCTCTATGAAATTAATTTGAATGGGGTAGAACCTATGATGTTTACTTTTTTTGCCAATAACAAGGGATTTACTGACCAGGATGATAATGGAAAATCTTTATTTAAATCAGTATTACTAGGGAAGAATGCTAAATTTCACCGACCCTCTAATCCAGATACTGCCACTACTGCCACTACTGCCGCTGATATTACTCATAAGATGTTTTTTAACCCTCCAGATCTCACTCTACCGCTAACCGCCAACATAGCGACTAATGACGATTTACTTGCCGTGTCAGGCACCAATACCTGGTTATTGTCTGACCAGCCGACCATGCCGGTGGTAAATAATTTTCAATTTGCGGGAGTAGAAGGTACTTTCAACCAAGCTGGCACCGACCCATTAGGCGGTAATTTTAAGTTTGATACCACGGCTGCCTCTGCCACTTACCTCTTAAAAATTGATGTCAATCAAAATGGCATCTATGGTGATGCCAATGACCGCATCCTGACAGGACCCGCGGTAAATGGTACCAATACGGTAGCTTGGGATGGATTAGATGGCAATAATAATGCAGTGCCCCCCTCTGATAGTGGTTATGGTGCTAACATTAGTTTAAGCATCGATGATATTCATTTTCCATTTTTGGACATCGAAAACAATCCAAAAGGAATCTATATTAAACGCCTTGACCGGGCCGCTCCAAGTACCGTCATTCCCGGTAAAGTTTATTACAATAATGCCGGTTTAATTGGTGGAACTCCTCCTAATCCACTCTCAGCATTGGCTGGAATTGATAGTCTTAACCCCGTACAAGCGTTTAGTAGCGACTTTGGTAATCTTAAGGGTATCGACACCTGGACCGCGGTGACGACTGCGGAGATAGTTTTGGCGGCTAAGATAGTTATTCGGCAAGCAGATCTTCAAGTGTCCAAAACGCATAGCCCGGCTAATCCAACCCCTGGTCAAGCCATTACTTATACCATCACAGTTTATAACGATGGACCCAGTGCTGCCACAGGAATAAAGGTGGAAGATAATATTCCGTCAACCATCACAGGTGCTTCATGGAATTGTACTCCCAGTAGTATCAGTAGTAGTTGCACTACCCCCAGTAGTACAGGTGATATTAATTTAGTGATGAATGAGTTAACGAAAGGTAGCAGTGCCACTTTCACTATCACGGGCACCGTCAAATCTACTTTGGCTCCGGGAAGTATTGTCAACAACTCGGTCAAGATTACGCGCCCTGCTGATGTCACTAACCCTCAAGGTGCCAAAGGGGATGCCACTAGCGAAACAGCTACGGATTCGTTTATCACTTTTAATCCTGCTCCCAGTCATCCGCCACAAGCCAATGACTTTACCACTCCTTCAACACCTAATGACACTACCTTGCCATTGCTAAGTACTTATTTTCCTGTGACTGACACAGGTAATGATATTAGTCAATACACCATCAAAACTATACCGTTATCCAGTCAAGGGGTGCTATATTTAGGCAATCCTGATCTCCCTGGAAAGCAAGTGATTTCAAATGGAGAAGTGCTTACAATTACCGATTTAAATAATCTCTATTTCAAACCCAATGCCACTTTTACTGGTAACGCTACCTTTACCTATTTCGCGACCGATATACCTAAAGCCATCAGCAATATTGCTACTGTCACTATTCCCGTCACCCTGGGCAATCGTCCCCCTGTGCCTGAATACAAGCTACTACCCGCCGTCACCAATCCCAATAATGGGACCAGCTTTTCATTGGGAAATAATCCCTTGAATGCTACTGACCCCGATACCGGTGACAATGTGGCGAGTTACAGTATTACCACGCTTCCCCCTGCTGACGAAGGAATATTATATTTGGGGAGCGGTAGTAGCGCAATTACTGAGGGACAATCACTTTCTCTTACTGACATCAACAATCTCTACTTCAAACCTGCTCAAAATTTTGTCGGGGTCAGCACGTTTTATTATCAAGCTAAAGATACTAAGGGGGCCGTGAGTGTCGAAGCTAAAGATTTAAATAGTAGCACGGTTACGGGAGACGGGATAGTAATAATTCTAGTTACTCTCCCACCGGTCCCGGTGAATGATGCTATTAGCACCGTTACCAATGTGCCCGTGACTATTCCGGTGTTAGATAATGACATCGCTGTAGTGGCCACCACTACCATGACTTTTCCTTCTCTTCCTGCTCATGGCACAGTGGTACATAATCCTGATGGTACGGTCACTTATACTCCAACTACTGGCTATGTTGGCGTAGATACCTTCACTTATACCGTTTGTGACATTTTCAATAAAACGGATTGTAAATACACCGCAAAGGTAGCAGTGACCATTTCCGATTCAACACCGCCCTTACCAGTAGCTAATAATGACCAAGCAACTACCACCTCAGTTGAACCAGCAGTTATCGAAGTATTGAAGAATGATACTAATGCTCCGATTATCATTGAAGTTCAAACACCAGGCAAAGGAACAGTTGAAATTGATAACAATAATAACACCATTATTTATACCCCCAGCGACCCCAAATTTGTCGGCACTGACACATTCACTTATCAAGTTTGCAATTCGGCTAATCAATGCAGTAGTGCCACGGTCACGGTCACTATTACGGCTCCAATACCCAAAGCAGTGAATGATACGGCCGAAACGCCTATGAATACCCCGGTCACCGTGTCACCGCTCACTAATGACCAAAACCTGCTAAATGCTCCTCCTGCCACTATCACTACCACCACGCCTGCCAATGGTACCGTGAAAGTGAATACTGATGGCACGGTGGCCTACACGCCCAAGTCCAACTATGTGGGAACTGATACGTTCAATTATACGGTGTGTAATGCGACTGACAAATGTGCCACCGCTACCGTCACGATTACCGTGGCACCACCCATCGTTGCCGTTGATGATACTGCCAGCACTCCTCGTGATACCCCGGTCACCGTGTCACCGCTCACTAATGACCAAAACGTGCTAAATGCTCCTCCCGCAACTATCACTACCACCACGCCAGCCAATGGCACGGTGACAGTGAAGACCGATGGGACCTTGGTTTACACGCCTAAATCTGGTTATACTGGAACTGATACGTTCAATTATACGGTGTGTAACTCGGCTACTAAATGCGCTACGGCTACCGTCACCGTTACCATCACGGCTATTCCCGCACTCCCCCCTGCGCTACAGAACGACTCAGCCACCACCACCTCCGATAAACCCGTAACCATACCCATTTTAGCCAATGACCAAAATGTGGACCCTAAAACTCTGACTATCACCGCCCAACCGGCGCATGGTACGGTTACCAAAAATCCTGATGGGACGGTGACTTATACCCCAACGGACCCCACTTTTACGGGGACTGACACCTTTACCTATCAAGTGTGTGATTCGTCGGGAAATAATTGTAAAACGGCTACCGCTACCGTGACCGTGACCGCACCACCGGTAACGCCTCCCAATCCGGCTAAGGTCATCCTCAATAATGACCAGGCCACGGCGGTCGCTGGTCAACCCGTCACTATTCCCGTGTTAGCTAATGACCACAATGTCGACCCCAATAGTTTAGTCATTATCTCCCCACCGAAAAATGGTCAAGCCAAAGTTAATCCTGATGGCACCATCACTTATGTCCCCAATCCGGGCTTCAGTGGTCAAGACATTTTCACCTATCAAGTCTGTGACACGCAAGGAGTCTGCACTACTGCCACCATCACGGTGGACGTGGCACCACAGCCCCCCACAGTCAGCAACGACACCGCTAACACCAGCGGCACCCAACCCGTGACCATCGCCGTGTTAGACAACGACCCTAACGGCACCGGTACTTTAACCATTGCCACGCCTCCCCAGAATGGCAGTGTCACGGTCAATCCTAATAACACCCTCACTTATACTCCCCATCCCGATTTTACCGGGACCGACACTTTCACTTATCAAATATGTGACACTCTCAATCAATGCAATACGGCCACCGTGACTATTAACGTGGCCGCCCAACCCGTAACCACCCCACCTCATACCTTATTTATTGCCTTTAGCGGCAATGGCACGGGTAACGTGGTCAGTCTCCCGGCCGGAATTAATTGCAACAATACCAATCCCACCTGCCAAGCCACTTATAATAACGGTATCTCCGTTAGTCTCCAAGCGACCCCCAACCCAGAGTCAGAATTTACTGGCTGGGGTGGAGACAGTGATTGTAATGATAGCAATGTGATGATGAATAAAGACGTGCATTGCCTGGCTTATTTCAACTTACTCTCACTACCTAAATTTAAACTGACGGTAGAAACCCAAGGCGAAGGTACGGTCACCACGCAACCGGTGGGAATTGACTGCGGTAACCATTGTGAAACTGGCTATCCCAGCAATGTCCTAGTCAGTGCCACCGCTACCCCTCAACCTGGCTTCACCTTCACGGGTTGGAGTGGTGATTGCAATGGCACCGCCAGTACCGTTTTAATCACTATGAATCAAGCCAAAACCTGCCTGGCCACTTTTGAAACCTTGCCCACCCTCTCCCCAGACCAGCATCGTCTCATTATCACGAAAAGTGGCTTGGGCAATGGTACGATAACCAGTAATGTCCCAGGCATAGACTGTGGTCCCACTTGTATCAGTGTTTATCCACATAACACGCTACTCACTGTAACCGCCCTCCCCGACCCTGGCTCTCAATTTATTGGTTGGGCGATACATTGTTTGGGCGCCGAATCGGCGGTGAATATCCTGATGGACAGCGATAAGAGTTGTATTGCGACTTTTGACTTGGAACAACCGCCAGTGCCACCAGAAGAGGGTGAAGAAACCTTGACCATTCAAAATCTGACCGTGCATAAAGTCACCATTGTCAGTGACCCGGTCGGGATTCAAATCACTCCCCAACATAGCTATGGCGCCAAATCCACCGCCCATTATCCACTAGGCACCGTGGTAAAACTCCAAGTCACGCCAGAACCTGGTTTCAAATTAATCGGCTTCCAAGGCGATGAAGATTGTTATGATGGCCAAGTGACCGTGACTAAAAGCCTCACTTGTTACCCACTCCTAGAAAGAGATAATTATCAAATTAATCATGGCGTTATCCAATTTTCGTCCCCCAATTATATTGTGGATGAATTTGGCACCCCAACGACCCAGATTACTGTCACTCGTACCGGCGGTTGTGATGGTGCCGTCACCGTCGATTACCTCTCCGCGGATGGCTCGGCCAAAGCACCTGCGGATTATACTAGCCTCAATGGCACTTTATCCTGGGCCGCCGGCGATTGCCGCGATAAGATAATTACTTTACCGGTGCAAGACGATAAACTGTTTGAAGAAGGAGAGTCCTTGTCTCTTAAATTATTGAATCCCACCGGCAACGCTATTATCGGCGCATTGGCTAATACCATGGTCATTATTCGCGATGACGATGCGCAAACTCCATCCACGCCCAACAGTAACGGCGGCGCTTGTTATAATTTAGCCCCTTGTCAAGTATGTTGTAGCGATTGTCAAACCACTGATGGTGATGCGTCAGGATTACAATTTAAAACCTTAATCCTGACCATCAAGGTCGGCCAAACCGTCGGTCTAGGTTTAGCCGATGGTCAAGGTGATTTACTGTTGAAAGAATTACCCAATCGTGACCTGGTGTCCTTAGAATCTTGGCAACCACAAGGTAAAGGTGCTGGTGAATTAACCTTCAAAGGACTGAAAGTGGGTACCACTAAACTATTAATTGTCGATAGTGCCGCACCGTCGAAAACCGCAACCATTCAGATTAAAGTGATACCGGCGGACGATAATTCGGAAACGGTGGAAACGACCACGCCCAGTCATTTCGGCATTGAAGCTCTGTTGACGACCATTAAAGTGGGACAAACCTTAAGCGTGACGGTGGCCGGTGGTCAAGGACGATTATCTCTGAGCCAAACGCCTGACCCGGACCTAGTCGCCTTAACTTCTTGGATTCCATTAGGTAATACCGGCACCGGTGAAATTACCTTGACCGGTCTCAGTGTAGGCAATACCGAAGCCGTGATTATTGACCAAGCTAATCCAGCGCATCAGACCTCCATCAATATTAAAGTGATTCCCGGTGAGTGGGACCTGGCCACTGCTGATAATCCGCTAACCGTGGGTGAGGATGGTACGTTGCTATGGAAAGGGCAACCGCTTGTAGGCGCTGATGCCACTTTTGACCAAGATAACTGCGGCGACAATGCTTGGGGCTTTGATGCCAAAGGAGAATCGATAGAAAGTCCCGATTGCTTTATTGGCCAATTGAGTATCGGCGACAAACGCACACTGAATCATCGCATGTTCTCACACGAGGAAGCAAAAACCTTGACCATAGCGAATACCACTATCGTGGCGCCAAAGCATATCGGTTTAGTAGCGGATATTCTATTATTGGGCGTGTATACTACTTTGACCAATGAAACTGATTATGTCTATGATGGTGAAAACTGGGTGAAGTGGGATGGTCGCTTAGACAGTTTTTCGGTGGCGAAACATTATTCGAAACTGCCGGAATTTTTGGAAGTGCCGATTTATAAAGGTGATTTAAGTTTTGCGCCAGGTGAATACACTGTCTTCGTCGGCTATCGCTTGAGCAATGAGACGATAATTTATAACGGCAAAACGCCCATTCATTTTTATATTGGCAACGCGGCCAGTGTTGACTTGCGAAGTGATTCACCTAAGACTATCACCAGTCAGGAGGTTTATAGCACTGCCTATTTTGAACCCTTTGTACACAACGGCCAAAAAGGGATGGACGCTAAAATTGGCAATGACCTCTTGTTTGAGACTCAAGAAGGGATAAATGTGAGTACCTTTGTACGCATAGATTCTTTGCATGTCGGACAACCGGCCAATATCTTAATCGTAGCCACTTATCAACCGGCTGACAGCGGAGATTTATACAGCTATGTCCGCCAAGGTTATCTCTGGTCCCCTTGGGATGGCAAACTGAGCAGTTTAGTCCCCGCCCAACATTATCACCAGTTACCGAAGACCATGGAGATTCCTATTTATTTGGGTAATTTAGCAAACCTACCAGGTAAATTCCAGGTGTTTGTCGGTTATCATCTGTTAGATGAGAACGTGATTATTTTCAATGGATTAGACCCGGTACAGTTGACGGTAGCCGACACCAGCACGTCGCTAGAAACGGGCGCCACGCGCTCGCTATTTATCAGTGACACTGCGCCACCGCGAGGTCCATTTGGCTCACCAACCTCCTCTTTCGTTGGCAAGACCACCACGTTACTGGTGGCACCCACCGACATTGGACAATTGGCGGATATTATGATGGTCGTACTGCTCCGTCAAACCGACTCGGATAAATTACCCCGTTGGGAAGAATGGGATAATTCTTCAGTTATTCTCAAGGTTATCTTACCCCAAGTAACTTTGCCAGCGGTGCTAAATTCCCTTCCTGGTTTTGAAACTAACCATTTTGAAACCGGAAAATATATTATTTATTGGGGGTATCGTTTACAAAATGGTACGGTAGTGTATAATGGCGGGGATAAATAGATGATGATTTTAGATTTGACAACTTTCAAAAAGTTGTCAAATCTCGACGGATTTTAGATTTGACAACTTTCAAAAAGTTGTCAAATCTAGGTTCAAATTTGACGTAATAAAAATAAATAAATAAACAGGAATCGCCAAATGAAAACTAATACCTTTATTCTCCTCAGCCTCCTCACCGGCCACAGTTACGCCATCGATATTCCTTCGCTTCATCCCAACATTGTAGAAAATAACGGCAACCTGCTCTTAATAAATAAAACCCAACAATATCCATTCAAACCCATAGAATCACCCTGGACCTTAACCCAATTAATGGGCCATCCCGAAGGCACTGACCAAGGGATTCAATTTCATTTTGGAACTCTCCAGGGCAAATTACATTATGGCTTCATCAAATTCACTGACGGTCGTTATCCGCAGACCATATTTTATGATACCACCGTCCCCATCCGCGATGGCGAAGCACAAGTCCCCTTGTGTGACAAACTCCGTGGCGTTTATGACATTGTGGATTGGACCACTCAAGGTCGTGGCGTATTAGGTTATCGAGTTGAGCAAGCCGATGGTTTGTTACTGTATGACGGCAAAATTGGTTTTACGGGCAAATGTCCGATTCAAGTCAATCCGGCTTCCATTATCGAAGGTCCTTTTGTACACTTTGCCGCCGACGGTCAATTTGACCACAGCCTACGAATCTCCTTTGACACTTTCCAACCTACCGTCGCTACCGTTTCCATTCATCCTCAATCCAACTACCCTTGTCGAGTCCAAGTGGTGATGGCAGACACCCCAGCCACTCACCATGAAATGACGCTCACTCACTTATCACCCGCCACGGAATATATGTATACCGTAACGACCGGCCAGGGTAATTCCAGTTATACCGAAAGTTATACCGTGACTACGGCTCCTTTACCTGGCAGTCGCCAACCCATGGTATTTGCCTATGCCTGTGATTCGCGACAAGGCAAATCTGGCGGTGGCGAGCAACAAATGGAAGGAGTCAACGCCTACATTTTGAAAAAAATTGCCGCCTTAGCACGGCTTAAAAACGCCGCCTTTCTCCAATTCAGCGGCGACTTAATCAGAGGTTATTCAAACAGTGTCGACCTAACTCGACTTCAGTTTCGAAATTGGAAACGAGTGATGGAACCGTTTGCCCATTATTTACCAATTCTCACCACCATGGGCAATCACGACTCCCTCTTGCACATTTTCACGGGTCGCGGGAAATATGGCATTTCCGTCGACGCTTTTCCTTATGCCACCGCTTCGGCGGAAGCCATGTTTGCTCGTCAATTTGTTAATCCAACCAACGGTCCCGTGAGCGAAGATGACAGCCCTTATGACCCCCATCCCGTGGTTCAAGATTTTCCCAGTTACGCCGAAAATGTCTTTTACTATCTCTATGACAACATCGCCATGGTGGTCCTCAACACCGACTACTGGTATTCACCCACACTGGAAGAATCACCCTTTACCGGTGGTAATCTGCATGGCTATCTCATGGATCAGCAATTGGCCTGGTTAGAAACGACCTTAAATCAATTAGAACAAAATCCGGCCTTGGATTTCATTTTTGTCACCCAACACGCGCCCGCTTTACCCAATGGTAATCATGTCCAAGACAGTATGTGGTATCATGGTAACAACGCACCGCGGGCGGTGGTGAAATCCAGTGTGGAAGGTGATAATTTGATTACTCACGGTATTATTGAGCAACGCGATAAATTTCTCCAAATTCTGATGCAGAGTCCCAAAGTGGTAGCGATATTAGCCGGTGACGAGCATAATTTTAATATTCTCAAAATTACCAAAGACACGCCGCTATATCCTAACGGCTGGGAGCATGAGGATATTAGAAACTATCCTAAATTTCGTCCGTTATACCAAATTACCAACGGGGCCGCCGGAGCACCCTATTCGGGACGGGAATTAGTGCCTTGGAGTGCGTCGGTGCAAAAATTTTCTAATCAAAATGCTGTGGTCTTATTCTATGTCACAGGCCAATCATTGCAAATGGAAGTGCTTAACCCAGATACGTTAGATGTGATTTGGCCAAAGCAGGCATTGTGAAATTTTTAAACTCACCTCAACCACCCCCTGCCCCTCCTTAGTAAGGAGGGGAGTGTTCTCTGCTAACTTAGTTGACGCTTTCTCCCCTCCTTGCTAAGGAGGGGTTGGGGGTGGTGAATTTTTTAGCCGAAAAACTCCCCTCCTTGCTAAGGAGGGGTTGGGGGTGGTGAATTTTAAAATCTAAACCTAAATCTAAACTAGGCCCGATATGACTACTGCACATACCGAAAAAACAGCGATGGTACAAGGCACCCGCCTTGAAAGTTTACCCACCGATTTATATATTCCACCCGAAGCGTTGCAAATCAGTTTAGACAATTTTGAAGGTCCCTTAGACCTCCTCTTGTATCTCATTCAACGACATCATTTTGATATTCTTAATATTCCTATGCTCGAAATTACTCGGCAATATTTACACTATGTGGAATTAATGAAAACTTTGCATTTGGACTTGGCCGTTGAATATTTACTGATGGCCGCCATGTTAATAGAAATCAAATCACGATTACTATTGCCTACTCCAGCAAGCATCGTCAATGCTGACAGCGAAGAGGCTGGCGGCGATCCGCGTCTCAAATTAGTCAAACAATTGCAAGATTATGCCCGTTACAAACAAGCCGCTCAAGACTTAGACGCTTTACCGCGCTGCGGACGCGATAGATTTTTAACCATGGCTGCCGTCCCCCAGTTACCTAAAGACATACAGGTACCTAATATTCCTTGGCCAGTTTTACTACAGACCCTGCGTGACATCATGGCCCGAGTCAAATTTTTTACCGCGCATCGAGTGGTATTGGAACCATTGTCAGTACGAGAACGGATGGGATTAATTTTAGTCAGTTTGCAAACTGCTCCTACCATCAATTTTAACTGTTTATTTACCGTAGAAGAAGGGCGAGCGGGGGTCGTGGTAACCTTTTTAGCCATTTTGGAATTAGTCAAAGAGTCGCTGATTCGAGTGGAGCAAGCGCAACCGTTTGACCTGATTCAACTCATCCGGGTAGAAATCTTATGACTCCAGAATTTCCTTTAAAAGCTATTATTGAAGCCGCTTTATTGGCCACTGACCATCCTTTAAACTTGGATGATTTTCAAAAACTCTGGATAGAAACCACCGAGCCTCCTTCTCGCGCCATGGTGCGAGCTGCTTTGCTGGAATTGCAACAAGCAGGTCTTCATCCTGAGCGTGGGATAGAATTGATAGAAACGGCCAGCGGTTTTCGTTTTCAAACTAAAACCAGTTTAGCCCCGTGGTTGAAACTGCTATTTACGGAGCGGCCACCACGCTATTCTCGTGCCTTGTTAGAAACTTTAGCCATTATTGCCTACCGTCAACCGATTACTCGTCAGGAGGTTGAATCGATTCGGGGAATTAGCGTGAGTACCGAGATTTTGAAAAAATTACAAGATTACAATTGGATCAGAATATTAGCTCATCGTGAAACACCGGGTCATCCGGCGTTATATGGCACCACTCGCACCTTTTTGGATTATTTCGGTTTAAAAAGTTTGGAGGAGTTACCGACTTTACTGGAACTAAACCAGAATTTTAATCTGGAACCTCCTCCTTCCCCAACCACACCTCTCCTTAATCACCACGAGGAAACAACCAGTCCAGGCGAGACTTCTCCAGAAAACGGAATAAATTCCGGACTCCAAATGACTTAATCTACCCCAAAAGAAAATATTTCTTGCGGTGTTACACAAAAATTTAACTTCACATCTCCTTGATAGACATCAGCAATCGTTTCTACCGGCACAAATAACGATAAACCGACTTTGATAATCTCTGGTTTACACTTGACTAAAAATTTATCATAATAACCTTTACCATAACCGACCCGATGCCCCTGTCGGTCAAAACATAACAATGGCAATAATACCATATCCAACTGCGCTTCAGGAAACTCACTACTATTGACCGGTTCCGGCACTTGCCAACGATTTTCTAATAAAATGGTCTCTGGGGTCAAGCGATAGCAACGCATAGTATTCTGCGATAATTCAATTTTGGAAGTGACCACAGTCAAGTCCGGGTAATGTTGCCAAAGATGATGAATAATCAGCCAAGTGTTAATTTCATTACGTTTCAGAATCGGTAAGTAAAGGTGTAAACTATGAATTTCCCGCAACGAGAAATATTGAAAAAAATTATCACGGATAGCACGACTACACTGCTCTAATTCCTCAGCCGTCAGTTGTGTACGTTTAGTTAAAAATCTAGGTCGCAGTTGTTGCTTAAACATTTCGGTAGTCCTTTCGAAAGTTGTCAAATCGAAACTCCAATCCAGATTTGACAACTTTCGAAAAGTTGTCAAATCTAAAACCACGACCCCAGATTTGACAACTTTCGAAAAGTTGTCAAATCTAAAACTCCAATCCAGATTTGACAACTTTCGAAAAGTTGTCAAATCTAAAACTCCAATCCAGATTTGACAACTTTCGAAAAGTTGTCAAATCTAAAATTCCAATCCAGATTTGACAACTTTCGAAAAGTTGTCAAATCTAAAACTCCAATCCAGATTTGACAACTTTCGAAAAGTTGTCAAATCTAAAATTCCAATCTCATACTACAAATACTAATATATTCATAAGGTTAATAACGCTTATAACCTATTGATTAACCAGCGAAAAAACTTTATTTTTAAAATCTTTAGGGAAAAATCGAATTTATCACGTTAACCTATAGTAAGACGGCCAGAAAAAATTGAACGATTAACTAGATTAATTATCTGGGATTTCCAGCCGTTGGAGTCCGGAATTTATTCCGTTGAACTGATAATTTTTATATTGAAATTATAGGTTATAATCCATTGATTAATAACAAGAAAATAATTATTTTAAAATTCTTTAGGGAAAAATCGAATTTATCACGTTAACCTATAGTAAGACGGCCAGAAAAAATTGAACGATTAACTAGATTAATTATCTGGGATTTCAGAATTATTTAATGTAATGTAACATGGAGGAAAATAGACAGGTCAAATAAATGAGGCTGACCACCTACCATCAGTATTCATCATCCAAACTTAGTACCAACGGAGGAAAATAGACAGGTCAAATTTGAAAACTGAGGCTGACCACCTAAAGCAGTAGATTAGCCCATCTTGGGCAAAAAGGTAAAGGAATTGGCAGACTTCGCAGGTCAGCCAACTCCTGTTATATCTAGTCACTTAAACGAAGGAAATATAACAATGTTATCTCAAGGCAAAACCCGTGCCGTATCAAACAGCGGCACTTACAAAGGCGGCGGTTTCAATACCCTCGCTAAATTAGTCGGACTATTTTTAGTCCTCTCGATAACTAACGTCTGGGCCTATACCATTCAAGGTCGTTTTATTAACCTCGATGGTCAAGGTATCCCAGGAGTTAGCATCAGCGCAGGTGGAATTAACACTTCTACCGATGCGTCTGGTAACTACACCCTCAATGGGTTAGCGGAAAGCACTTACAGCGTGACGGCTTCAGCGGCCGGTTATAAGAGCAAAACCGTGTCTAATATTTACGTCGGTGATAATCAGAAGACGTATAATATCGGCCAACGATACCTGATAGCCAGCAATAATGGCTATCGTGTCCAAGTGGGCGTCCAAGATGACAAAGGCCAAATTCTTAGCGGTGCTAATGTCGTTGTCGGCTCTCGTGCGGCTACGTTGCAAAGCAATAACTACTACGTGCTGAACCTCTCCGATACCAGCGGTACGGTCACGGTCAGCAAGCCGGGTTATACCACGGTCAGTCGTACTTTTGGGTTCAATGATGATTCTCCCATTGCGACTATCGCTTGGTTTGTCCTGGTCGAAGGTGGCTACAAGGTCAAGGGGCGTATTCTTGACATTGATAAAAACGCTGTCGCGAGTGTGCAACTCAGTCTCAATACGGGCCATTCTACGGTCTCAAAAGCCGATGGTACGTTTGAAATTGCGGGCATCACTCAAGAAACCTCCGGCATTACTCTCACGGGGAAATTAGCTGGGTATAAGGATGCCGTCCGTACTGGTTATTCTGTGAATAACAGTGCGCGTACTGCTCTCGCCGGTGACATCTATATAATAAAGGCGGTCGATGGTTTCCGTGTGGCCAATTGTGTGACTTATAATGGCGATCGCTTGGCTAATGTCCAAGTCACCGTAGGCGAGAAGGTGGTACGCACCGGCGCCGATGGTTGCTATAATGTGGGTCTGTCGAATCCAGGCACTTACAACTACGAAATTAAAGTTGTTCAGGAAGTGCCCGTGGCTTATATGGGTGAAACCATCAAATTACCCGCGATGAGTTTTATTCCCAAACAAGGCACCGTTACCCTTTCTGAGATTGAGATCGCTAACCCTAAGCAAGCACCCACCGCCAACCCAGACAGTGCTTATGTACCTACTATCAGTGCTACCATAACACCAGAAGCCGATAGTGGCACTCGTCAAAAACGAGCGGGGAGTTTAGGTGTCGACTCTGCTCGACTAACGTCAGGAGGTGACCGTGTATATATGGTGACTATTACAAACACAGGAGATTGCCCGTTTGTAAGAAATCTGAGAATGGAATCGTTTCCTGCATTACCTAGCTACTTGTCTTTTGTGGCTGGGCAAGCCGCGGGACTTCCTGTTGCCCATAGCACTCACCCACTAAGTTACATTCTGGGGATACGTACACCTCTGAATTGTAATTTAATGAATGATGCCGGTGGCACTCTTCCCTATCCTCGAATTGGACCTCCATTTCCGTATGTTGTTCCACCTCCTGCGCCTTCTCCATCCGGTGTACCCACAGCGGCAAATGCGTATGTGAATACTGAAGTGGGTGGCATCCTAAAATGCGAGCAATTAGGCATTTTGGGACCCAATCCAGATAATAATTCGCTCTTTTCTAAAGAAGATGCAGAAAAGATTAACCTGGTTATGCCTAAATCCACTCAAGTCAAGGTTGTCATCCATGCTGAAACTTGCAAAACTGGTTGTGGTGGCGGTGGTGGTAGCGGTGTCATTATTGATCCTCTTCTTGGTTTTAAAGCAGAGGGAATTTGCCTCTCAAACGATCCAACAACAAACGGTTCAACTGTTTCTGGAACAGCAGCCCCTAAAAGAGGTGTAAGAAGTAGCAATTGTCAATCCATTATTGCTCCTCCAGTGGAACTTATTCTGCCACCGGTCTTACCAGAGCTTAACGTGACCTTGGGTAGTTCAGTGAGCCAAATGAGACTGGATGACAGCAATATCTTGACCTACAACTTACTGGTCAGCAATGATGCCAAAGACAAAACCGTAGCCAAAAATGTCACCGTCACTATTCCCAACGTCCCAACCACGTTGGCCTCTAGCTACACGGTTGACAAAGGCACTTGCAGCAAGACGACTACGGGCAGTATTCAATGCCGTCTGCAAGACCTTCCTAGCGGTACTCAAGCTAACATTACGCTTAAATTAACGCCGAAACAGGCACCTTTAAGTGGTAGTTTAGCCGTGCAATTAACCAGTCAGGACACTCAAGAAACGCCGCAAACGGTCGCCTTGAATTATACCGTCTTGCCCGCGTTGACCGAGTGCGAGAAAAATCCTACTTGCGATTGCACCCCCAAGCCCGCCTTTTGCGCTGGCATTCCTGACCTCAGCATCGTCTTTGATGACACCGGAAGTATGTCCGAAGAAATTGGCGGCTTACGCAAAGCAACCACGGATTTTGTCACCGCCGTTGCCACGCAACCCACCAAGCCTTCGATTCAACTGGTGAGCTTCAAAGATAACTATACCCATCGCGTCACTACTGACCAGATGGCGACCTTACAAGCACACGTTAACAGCCTCCAGGCTTCGGCCGGGGCCAATTGCCCAGAAAATTCTTCTGGCGCTATCGACTGGGTGGTCAACAACACCACGGCCAATCGCCTCAAAGACGGTGGACGCATCATGTTAGTCACCGATGCTTCTCCTCCTAACGGCGTGGATATTGATGCCCTAATCAAGAAATTGGTACAACGGGGAATCAAAGTCGATGTGCTGATCTCTGGCGATGCGTGTGTGGTTGATGGCATGAGCCTCAGTACCATCGATGCCTATTCCAAGATTGCGGTAGAAACCCATGGTTACTTTGCCAAAGTCTTTGAAGTCAACGACGGCACCGTCGAAGGTCAGAAAAAATACGAAGACACTGCGCGTCAAGTCTTATTTGGTGCCCTCTTCCCAACTATTTTGGGTGTCGACCCTAACCAAGCACCGCAAGAAAGCACCTTGAATATCAGCTTAACTGCGGCCAATACCAACTTCAGTGATAGCAGTACCGTCACTTTCCAAAAAGGAGAAAAATCGCTACCAGTCAACTCAGTTAAAGTGGTCTCCGCCACCCAACTGACTGCCAATGTCACCTTATCGGACACTGTGGAATTAGGCGCTTATGATGTCAAAGTGGAAACCAAGTTAGGTAACTTCACTGAAACCGCCTCCGCCAAAGGCATGTTAGCCGTCACGGGACCCTCCTTGACTCCTGACATTATCAGCGTCACGCCCACCTCGGTGATGCAAAACTATACTACCGAAATTGAACTGTCCGGCGCCGGCACTCACTTTGTGAGCGGCTTGTCCAAACTCAGCTTTGGCGATGACGGAATTATCGTCAAAGAACTGCTGGTGGATGGCAAAACCGCTTTACGCGCCAAGGTGGAAATCACCAAAGACGCGAAATTGGGAATGCACCCGGTAATCGTCACCACGGGAAATGAAGTAGCGAAAACGCCCAAAGACCTCTTCCTAGTCATGCAAGAAAGTATTTTTGCCAAGATTAAAGAAGTCACGCCCCATCGTGGCACTCAAGGCGGTATGGTACAAGTCAATCTCACCGGCGGCAATACTCACTTTGTCGACGGCACCTCGACCCTGAAATTTAGTGGCCGTGGTCTGACTCCCTTATCGCTCCAAGTGCTGGACGAAACTCATGCACTGGCGACCTTATTAGTTGATGAAAACGCTGCGCTAGGGTTCCGTGATGTGTTTATCAGTACTGGCGACGAAACCGCGGTCATGCTTAGTGGCTTTGAAGTTAAACTCAAAGGTAACCACATCGTCGAAGGTTATGTCCGTAGTCAAGACGGTCAAGCGGTTAGCGGTGTCTATGTCTCTCTGGATGGTCAAGGGGTCTTCACGGATGCCACGGGTTACTACCGTATCAGCGGTTTGGTCGAAGGTGAATACACCCTCACCGCCACGGCCACCGGCTATGGTTTTACGCCACAAACTTTCTACATCGGCGGTCAAAACAGCAATGGTGAAATTGCCACCATCACCTTCACAGCCGCTTCCCAACTAGCGGTTAAGATAGTGCCTAAAGACAATATTGGCCAATGTATTAAACAAGATGGCCAAATGACTTATGACCTTATCACTACCAATCTGGGTACTCAAACGGCCACCGGCCTGCTCTTGAGCAATATTTTACCCGAAGGTACCAGCGTCGCCACGTTGGAAGGTCTCAATTGCGATGTCAATACCGGCACTTGCCAACTGCCTGACCTCATGCCCAATGGTGAAGCCACAGTAAAATTGACTCTCAACAATAACCAAGACCATCCTTTAATCAATAAAGTGACTGTCTCTTCCAATGAATATCCACCGGCCACGGTGACTCGTTGGAAATGCGTAGCCCCGCATCTGTCGGTAACCATCAAAGACACGCCCGACCCAGTGGTCATGCAAGGCAACTTGACTTATTTGTTAGAAGTCGACTTAAGTGCTTATGCTCCGACCCCAGCCACCGGTGTGACCTTGGTGACTCGCTTACCTGATGGTGTCGCCTTAAAAACTGCCACCACCAAGTATGGAACTTGCGATACCAGCAATCTTCCCACTGTGCGTTGCGACTTGATTGACCTAAGTATTGCACAAGCCACTGATGTCAGTCATGTCACCGTGACGTTAAACACTGAGCTCAAAGATGTTGGCTTATTACTGCTGACCCTAGAAGCTACTGTGACGGCTAAGGAATACCCGTCCCATTTAGCACGAGAACGTACCACTATTGTCGTACCACCTGAAGTGAAAGCGGGCTTTATTTTCGCCATCGACACCACGGAAAGTATGCAACCAGAGCTAAACGGAGTCATCAAAGCGATGGAAGGATTTATTGCACAGATAGATCCCAAGACTGCGCCGACCATGGCCTTAGTCGAGTTCAAAGACGTGGTCACGGTCAAAGCCTTTAGCCAAAACCCTGAAGTCATGTTAAAAGTGATACGTGGTTTGATTGTAGAAGGCGGTGATGAGTGCCCTGAAGCCAGTGCCGAAGCGTTAGAAATAGCGATTAAACATCTGGCCGACAATGGCACCCTCGTTCTCATCACCGATGCGTCTCCGTATGAAGACGTGGATATGGCCGCCTTAGCGGAACTCATCAAAGGGAAGAAGATGACATTCCACGCTATGGTGACTGGTGATTGTAGCGAAACCGGAAGCTGGAATGCAGTGAAATAAATAGAAGAGAGATTTGACAACTTTTTGAAAGTTGTCAAATCTAAAACCCCAACCCAGATTTGACAACTTTTCGAAAGTTGTCAAATCTAAAACTCCAACCCAGATTTGACAACTTTCAAAAAGTTGTCAAATCTAATCCAGATTCCAATCCAGATTTGACAACTTTCAAAAAGTTGTCAAATCTAAAACTCCAACCCAGATTTGACAACTTTCAAAAAGTTGTCAAATCTAATCCAGATTCCAATCCAGATTTGACAACTTTCAAAAAGTTGTCAAATCTAAAACTCCAACCCAGATTTGACAACTTTCAAAAAGTTGTCAAATCTAAAACTCCAATCCAGATTTGACAACTTTTTGAAAGTTGTCAAATCTAAACCCAACACGACTGCTATAGTATATTCACTGTTTGGAGAAACTTCATGCCTGATTATATAGCCATCCATTCGTCTCCTCAATTACTGCAACAAGCTAAACAATATGCGGTTGCACAAGGTACCAGTCTCAGTCGACTGGTGACCGAACATCTGGCCCAGCTGACGACTTTACCAATGAATACGCAACGGGCTACGGAAGTGCTAACGCTGTTAAAAAACTATTCTGAAGACCAATTAAGTCGTCAAGAAATAATGAAACTACTCAACCTTGATTATGGCGAACTGATTCTCATGATGGCTGAACATCAGTTACCTTTGCCTAGCTTATCTGAGAGTGAATTACAACCCATGGTAACTCAGTTTGTTAAACTTTGGAGAGAGTCTCTATGAAACGCACGGTCTTGGTGATTCCTGACAGTGGGCCACTGATCAGTCTCAGTGTGGCAAATCGGCTGAATTTGCTATTTAAACTAGACATGCGCATTTATGTGGTTGACCAGGTATTTTATGAATGTACCAAAGATTTAACTAAAATAGGTGCCCAGGCCATTTTGGAATTTGTTACAAACCACCCAAAAGTGGTTCATCTGGCAGAAACTTTCGTTGGTAGAGCCGCTAAACAAGAGAGGACAATGGGAACCACCACTAAACACCGTGGCCTGGGAGAAGCGGCAATAGCCGAATTTCTAGCCAATTTGGATGATAAGATAACCAGAACCGACCCCGTACTCGTGTTGTTTGAGGATTCTGACATTCGTCGAATCAATGCGTTGGTTCAAGGCAATGTTCATTTGCTTTCCACGAAAGCCCTACTAATAGGTATGGAAGAATGCGGCATCATTGCCTCAGCAGAGGAAGTTTGGCAAGCCATTCTGAACGCAGGCAGGGTACCTTCTGCCAAACTCATTGATCAACCTTCTCTAATTGTCAACAGCCATTGGAAACCGTTATACCATCAAGGATAGTGTAGTATGGTTTCCTAAACTTCGAAGATTGAAGATTTATTAACCTCCAGATTTCTTAATCCAACCCAGATTTGACAACTTTCGAAAAGTTGTCAAATCTAACCCAGATTCCAACCCAGATTTGACAACTTTCGAAAAGTTGTCAAATCTAACCCAGATTCCAATCCAGATTTGACAACTTTCAACAAGTTGTCAAATCTAAAACTCCAACCCAGATTTGACAACTTTCAAAAAGTTGTCAAATCTAAAACTCCAACCCAGATTTGACAACTTTCGAAAAGTTGTCAAATCTAATCCAGATTCCAACCCAGATTTGACAACTTTCAAAAAGTTGTCAAATCTAATCCAGATTCCAATCCAGATTTGACAACTTTCAAAAAGTTGTCAAATCTAATCCAGATTCCAACCCAGATTTGACAACTTTCAAAAAGTTGTCAAATCTAAAACTCGCTGATGGCCTCAGACATAGCAACGCCAGTCATCTGCTGATAGAATTTAAGTATACCGAATCAGTCAATGAAGATGCCTTATTACAGACTTTATGCTATGATACCTTTTACAAACGTGCCAAACACTTGACGGCCACGGCGGTACAAAGTTTTTTAGTCAGTTCCCAAACCCCGCAGGCCAACACGTTGACCCACTGGGGTTATGAGGAAACCGAACACCCAGGCGTCTATCATACCGACGATAAGATTTTCGGTCGGATTATCTTACTGTCGTTAAACCAGTTAGCCAACGAACCCCACAATGCGTTTCTCAAATGCTTTGCCAGTCGGCCCGCGGAGAAGCGCAAAGCCTTTACCACGTTGGTCCGTTCCTGGACGGGGATTTTGACGGGCAAATTGAGAGACCTCGTCAACGGGTTACAAAAATGTTGGCACTCACTCCTAGGAGAAGAAATTATGAAACAAGCACTGACGCCCGAAAAAGTTATGGACATTGGCGCCAAATGGCTAAAAGCCCAACTCGCCCAACTCCCAGCCGAAGAACGGTTAAAGGGCCTGAAACCGGAAGAGGTTTTCAGCCAATATGCGCCACGCGAACGGTTAAAGGGCCTGAAACCAGAAGAGGTTTTCAGCCAATATGCACCACGCGAACGGTTAAAGGGCCTGAAACCGCAAGAAATCCTCGACCAACTGGACCCAGCGCAGATTCAAGAAATCCTCGACCAACTGGACCCAGCGCAAATTGAGGAATACCTGCGTCAAGCCAAGCGTAAGAAAGCGCGTACCAAGAACACTTAACCAACATTTCGGCCGCTCAGTTAAAGGCACCGAGTTGACCATTTTCGCCAAGTGGTCAACTCTAACTCTTAACTTAATGGCATTGGCGCTACAAACTCCACTAACGGCAACACCGTAATTAAGCCCGCAAATCGCTCGAAATCTTTCGTATTGTGAGTTAGCAACTTAGAGATACCATACACCTGCATAGTGGCAATAAGATTAGCATCATGCACTTGGGCACCCCCCATCGGAATCTGTTCCATCAAGGCTAACAAGTTTGCAGTTACGGCTTCACTGTCTTCGGCGAGATGGAAATGTTCGGAAAAATAGTGAACGTCGTCTAGTAATGTTTTGACCAGCAAGTGTCGGTCCACTATATTTCCTCTGGTCATGGTAGCCAGATATTCTCTTAGTATCTGACGACTTATCCAAAGAGTATGGCCTTGTATAGACAGATGGTTTAAACGCTGTTCAGCAACCGGGTAGAAAGGAGAATGTTCAAGGTTGGCATAAACCAAGATATTCGTATCAACGAAGATAGCGTAGTCATTATTATTCATCTTTGGCATAAATCACTTCCCGTCCTAAATAAATGTCATCTTTTACCAACCCTGCGGCATGACGCCCAAGTTTAAGCGGTTGAAGCGTTTTGCTAGGCGCAGGAACAGTAGCCATAATCATGACCACTGTCACGGGGGTGCCAGGGGGAAAACTTGGGGGGAGTCGTACTGTCAGTTCCCCAGTGGCACTGATGACAGCTTGAGTTTGCGGATTTTGCATAGCTTAATCACCTCGGTTAATTTATTTGGAGATATTTTAGGTACGCTAGATACTATAGTTGAAAACTAACCGAAATACAATCGCTATCAACGGTCTTGGTAAAATGGAATAAATTCCGTCCCAGCCGTTGGGATCCGGAATTTACAGTAGTAGCAGTCGCTTGGAGTAGAAATCGCTTGGAGTAGAAGTCGCTTGGAGTAGAGGCTTTAGCCGCACTGCCATTAAGTTAAGCCGCATTGGAGTCCAAAGCTTCAGCTTTGGACGAGACTGGTCAAGGTGAGACGGCGTTGCCAAAGCTGAAGCTTTGGACTCCAACGCCGTAATCCTAGCTTAACTTAATGGCATTGAGGCTTTAGCCGGTAGAGGCTGGCACCGAACTAAATTTGGGGCCCCGTCACCGGCTAAAGCCTCTACTCCAACAGAGTTGACTCTTCACACCTGAAGTAACCACCGCCGTTGGAGTGCGGAATTTATTCCGTTAAACTGATAATTTTTATACGGCAATTATAGGTTATAATCCATTGATTAATAACAAAAAAATAATTATTTTAAAATTCTTTGGGGAAAAATCGAATTTATCACGTTAACCATAGATAGGACTGCCAGAAAAATTTGGTAGTCCCTCCAAATTAATGGAGGTCTTAATCTTCAATGAGTTACCAAGGTTCAAAGTTTCCTAAACCTCAAAGGTTTAGGAAACTTAGCACCTGCCAGGTTAGGAATCTTAGCCCCGGCGGTTAATACCTCCATTTGTTAGCAGGGACTACCAAAAATTTAATGATTAATTAGAGTCATTAAAAGGTTCAATTGTGGTAACCTCTAACATGACTAGCAGTTCTAACCGCAATCAACAAAGGTATTAAACTTTAATCACACACATTTAAGTAGGAGAATAATTATGAAGACCAATTTGAAAGACTTTTCCTTGACCCCCTTGGGCAAGGTGCAATCACGCGCGACGGTCGCGTCCTTTGAAAGTTCAACTTTAGAGGAATTGTTGTTTATTGTTGGTAAACCTCGAACTGCCGCGAGTGGGACTATCGCACGGGAGGGTTCCAGAAAGTTGCCGCTTAACGAGTTGTTGTCGATAGGTTCATCCCTAAAATCCACCTTTTACAAGCGATTTGCTAGGGGCTGGGCAGTGGTGTTGATGGCAGTGTGTGTGGTGGTGCCCGTGAACGTGAATGCTGAAGTCTTCACAGAAGTCACCTCTGCCTATGGTCTTCCTGACAATGCTAACTCAGTGCAAAGTGTTTGGGTGGACTACGACAATGATGATGACTTAGACCTTGTAGTAACGGTTCAGCACGAAGGAACACAAGAAGTTAAGTTGTATCAAAACAACAACGGCAACTTTGTGGATGTTGCCCAAAACCTCGGCCTAACTGGTCAGGACTTGAAGTTCAGCGTCTCTCTTGGTGATTACGATAATGACGGTGACACTGATATGATACAGCGTAGTCGTCTCTTGAGAAATGATTTAAACACCACTGGTAGATTTACCAACGTTGGGATATATGCTGGTTACTTCATAGATTATGATAATGATGGTAACCTCGATATGTTCTCAGTAGGTTTTGGTACGCCCGGAACGTTGTATCGAAACGACCAAGACAATTTCACAAAAATTGAAGGTGCGTTGGGTTTAAACAATAACTCGAAACACATCCGTTCCATCAACTGGGCTGATTATGACAAAGACGGTGATATGGATGTCTTGTTAGTGAATGGCAGAAATGAAGAAGTTACCCTATATCGTAATGATGTCAAAACCACTGGCCTGTTCACCGATGTCACCACCACTATGGGGTTGAGTAGTTTGGGTACAAGAGGTTACGCGGATGGTGCCGCTTGGGGAGATTACGATAATGATGGTGATTTAGACTTCTACATTACTTCTCAAGATGGAACGGATAATCGTCTCTATCGTAATGATGGTAGTTCCTTTACAGATGTCACTGCTGAGTTTGGCTTACCTCTTACAGATGGTACTCATGTTACGTGGGCCGATTATGACAACGATGGTTATTTAGACTTATATGTTGTCACCACAGAACTCAGTGACAGCCGACTGTTCCACAATGAAATTGCCCAAGGTAACGGCTTTGTGCTTACTAGCGAAATGCTTGATAGCAGAAGAGTTAGATGGGGCGGAAGTTGGGGTGACTTTGATAATGATGGCGATTTAGACCATGTTATTTCGGGTGACGAAATTACTCGTTTGTATCAAAACAACAGTAGTCAAAATGGTAATCATTGGCTACATCTCAAATTGACAGGTACAATAAGTAACCGTTCTGCCATTGGTGCGACGGTTTATGTTCAAACGGGTAATCTAGTTCAAATGCGGCAAATTACGTCGTATGGTGAATTTAGTATCCAAAACTCTTTCCCGGTGGCATTTGGTTTAGGTAACGCTGAAACGGTGGATACCCTTACCATTAAATGGCCCAATGGGATTGAACAAGTGTTAACAGATGTGGATGTTGACCAAGTATTGTCGGTGGTCGAACCCTACTCGTTAACCATCACCAAAACGGCCAATGGCACTATCACCAGCACTCCCGCAGGCATCCATTGTGGTATAGACTGCACGGAAACTTACGCCCTCAATACCAATGTCCAATTGACCGCTACGGCTGATGCGGGCTACACCTTTGACCAATGGTCGGGAGATTGTAGTAGTGGTACGGGAACGACGATTAACGTGACGATGAACGCAGCTAAAAACTGCACAGCAGTGTTTATTAATAACCCCGTAGGGAACACCATAGGACTGACCCTGACACCCTCACCCATCCTTACCAATTCACAGATGGGCACCACCACCTTGAACATCAACCCGACAGGAAGTTGTAGCAGTTGGACTGCGACCACCAAACCGGGAGGAAACATCACCAATCTCCTGGTGAGTCCAACGAGTGGCACCGGGAACGCTACGATTACCATCTCCTATCGGAAAAGTAGCGTGCTGTCACCAAAGAAAGGCAATGCCAAAGTGAGTATTACCGCTTCCTGTGGCAATGGCACCCCAACGGTAACCAAGACGGTAATTATCAGATAGGTCGAAACCAGACCTGACAGGTTTTCAAAACCTGTCAGGTCTCGACACCTCCTCGCTCGCGTTTCCAAACAGACTAAATATGAAAAAAACCATCGACCACCCCAAAGATTCTACTACCGCCAAAACCCGGTGGCACCGCCTGCTGGGCAGTGTCTTTGAACAAGTCCTCACCCCGGTGGGCATTGCCGTCTATACCGACGTGCCCGTGATGAGTGACCCGCCCGAGGCCGATATACTCCTGTTACGGCGCACCACGCGCACCTGGACCAAAGCACAACCGGCACGTTTGCCGGATGGCATTCGACATACCCACGCTAGTCATATTTTGATAGAATTTAAATATAGCGAATCGATTAATGAAGACGCTTTTTTACAAATCTTATGCTATGATACCTTTTACAAACGTGCCAAACACCTGGATGCCGCAACGGTGCAGAGTTTTTTGGTCAGTTCCCAAACCCCGCAGGCCGACACGTTGACCGAATGGGGTTATGTCGAGACCGAACAGAAGGGCGTGTATCACACGCAAGATAAAGTGTTCGGCCGGATTATCTTGCTACTGTTAAACCCCCTCGCCGACGAACCTCACAATGCGTTTCTCAAATGCTTTGCCAGTCGGCCCGCGGAGAAACGCAAAGCCTTTACCACGTTAGTCGGTTCCTGGGTGGGAATCTTGACCGATAAATTGGGAGACCTCATCGCCGGTTTACAAAAATGTTGGCACTCACTCATAGGAGAAGAACTCATGAAACAAGCACTGACACCTGAAAAGGTGATGGAAATTGGCGCCAAATGGCTAAAAGCCCAACTCGCCCAACTCCCAGCAGAAGAACGGTTAAAGGGCCTGAAACCGGCAGAACGCTTAAAGGGCCTGAAACCGGCAGAACGGTTAAAGGGCCTGACACCAGAAGAAGTTTTCAGCCAATATGCGCCACGCGAACGGCTAAAGGGCTTAAACCCGCAAGAAATCCTCGACCAACTGGACCCAGCGCAAATTGAGGAATACCTTCGTCAATCCAAGCGTCAGAAAGCGCGTACCAAGAACACTTAACCAAAATTTAAAACCACGACCCAGATTTGACAACTTTCAAAAAGTTGTCAAATCTAAAACTCTAACCCAGATTTGACAACTTTCGAAAAGTTGTCAAATCTAAAACCCCAACCCCAGATTTGACAACTTTCGAAAAGTTGTCAAATCTAAAACTTCAACCCAGATTTGACAACTTTCGCAAAGTTGTCAAATCTAAAACTCTAAAAATTTAATGATTAATTAGAGTCATTAAAAGGTTCAATTGTGGTAACCTCTAACATGACTAGCAGTCCTAACCGCAATCAACAAAGGTATTAACTTTAATCATATACATTAACGGAGTAGGAGAATAATTTATGAAGACCAATTTGAAAGACTTTTCCTTGACCCCCTTGGGCAAGGTGCAACCACGCGCTACGATGGCACCCTTTGGGTATGTGCTTTGGATGCTGGTGTTGTTATTGGGCGGCGGGGCGTTTGAGGTGAAGGCGGCCGCTTTCACTTCTTGTGCTGCCGTCACCGAAATTCCAGTGCTAGAATGTAATGCCTTGGTGGCATTATATGATGGCACTGGCGGAGCCACTTGGTCCGATTCTACAGGTTGGAAAACCACGGATACTCCTTGCAGTTGGATTGGTATAACTTGTTCCGCAGGAGGACCACCCAGAAATATCACTGGCATTTATAGAATTTCCAAAAATCTGGCAGGGACTCTTCCCACTAGCCTCAAGGATTTGGGCCAGTTGCAGTCTCTCTACCTCAGTAATAACAAATTAACAGGTACTATCCCGGTGTTGCCCGGTGAATTGGAGTATATTGATTTAAGCAACAACCAATTAACGGGAGGTATTTTGCCGAATACACCTTTTGTTTCTCCCGCCGAACTCTATTTAAAAGAACTCAATCTGGCCCACAACCTATTGGCCGGGTTAGTTCCTGATTTTGTGGACCTTAACACTCTCACCAAACTTTATCTGAATAATAATCGCTTCACTGGAACTCTTCCAGATTTTCAAGGATTAATTGGTCTCAACGAACTGAATTTAAGCAGTAATCAACTGGATGGCACCATTCTCAACTTCACTAAGTTTGACAATTTGACCACTCTCGACTTAAGCAATAATCAGTTCTCTGGAAGTTCACCTAATTTTTACAAAATCAATTCTCTAAAATATCTTTATCTCAGCAATAACCAACTCACAGGGGCTATTCCTGATTTTACCGTTGGTCCTGGTGGTACCACTAATACCAAGCTGGTTCGTTTGAAAGCACTCCACTTGGACCATAACCGATTTTCCGGTGAAATCCCTGCGTCAATAACTGGGTTACCAATATTATCCCCTCAGTTGCCAGAGATTTATTTGTCACTTTGGTACAATCAGTTAACTACGATGGATCCAAGCGTCATCAATTTTCTTGATCTGCATGACCCTGATTGGAGAATCCAGACATCTTCTTTGCCAGTTTTTACGAGTATTCCTCTCTCTAATTTTACGGAGATTGGGAAGAGTTACAGCTATAACATCACTGCGCAATGGTCAAGCAAATTAACCATAACCGCCACTACTAAACCCACCTGGCTAACTGTTACCGACAACGGAAACAATACTGCCATTCTCACTGGCACACCTTCTAATAGTGATGTCGGCACTCACCCGGTCGTCCTGCAAATTAAAGATAGTCAACAAACTCAAACGGCTACCCAATCCTTTAATCTTGAGGTGTTAACTGTAGGCGGTCTCATTAAACCATATATCACCTCCGTCCCCACCACCTTTGCCTTTTTGGGAATCAATTACACTTATGAAGTTAAAGCCGACGGGACCGCCCCATTAACCTTTACCGCGCCGACTAAACTCACTTGGCTGACCTTGAAAGATAACGGGAATAATACCGCTACCCTCCAAGGGACTCCTACTCAAGCCAACAATTACCCGGTCACTTTGCAAGTTAAAGATAGTAACGGAATCACTAATACGCAGTCGTTTAATATTCAAGTGAATCCTGTCGTGCTTACTGATTTCGTTACCACTTCTCCACCCACCACTACCACAGTTGGTCAAACTTACAGTTATAATATCGTGGTCCAAGGGTCAAACCTGACCCTCACTGCGCCCACAAAACCTGCTTGGCTCACTTTCACCTCGCAGATGGGAAATAACACGGCCATTCTCACCGGCACACCAACTTCTTGTGATGAGGCGAAGAACAACCCTCATAATGTCTCCCTGGAACTTAAAGATAACCAAGGCACGACTAAACAACAAACTTTTGCTATCAACGTGGTTGAAAACTCGTCATGTCTTCCCGATTTCTATTCTCTCACCCTGACCACTACCCCCCCTGCTATTTTAAAGGGAAGTAAAGTCAACGTCACGGGTCAACTTATTTCCCAAACAGGTAGCGTGGCAGGAGTGAAAATAAGTTTGACCCTCACCGCCCCAGATAACACAACTCAAACTTTATCTTCTACCACCAATGGCACAGGAGAATACCAGGTTGAAGTCACGGGCCTTGATCAAGCTGGTAAGTACACGCTTATAGCCTCTTTTGAGGATACCCAAACTGCAAAGACTCCAGACGCTTCCGAGGTGGCCACTCTAAACGTAGTGGAATCAGGTATCATCCTATCAGAAATCATTCTCCCCCAAAATAACGCCCAATTTGACCAACAACTCCCAATGATAGCAGGCTACGCGACTGACAACCAGCAAGGAACGTGGATTGAACGAGTGGAATTGACTTTGCAAGACCAAACGACTGCACAGTATTGGAATTTCAATTCCAATACCACCAGCCCCACGCCCGTATGGATACCTGCGCAAGCTAAAACCGACTGGTTTGTCAACACGGACCAAGTGACTTGGGTGCCTGGGCATAGCTATCTTATCACGGCACGGGCGGTTGACCTGACAGGGGTTGTCAGTGCTGAAAAAACGGCGCAGTTTACTATTGGCATGGAAATAATGCTCACTGCGCTATCGCTGAATCTTTCCACAGATACTCTTTCTCCTCCAGAAAACTCGATAGAGATTACCGGTAAATTCACCTACACGCAAATACCTACCTTGCCCGTCCCCGACCTATCAAAACTTGTCATTCGCTGGGAATTGGAGGCACCGGATAAAAATAAGACTAACGGGCAGACCAGTCTGCAAGCTGACGGTACTTTTTTGTTCACTCTATCAGATTTAAACCCCATCGCAGGTGGCAGCGACAGCTACACCTTGCAAGTCTTCTTTGATGGAAACGCCGATTTACAGCCTGCTGAAGAGGGACCTAGAATCATTACCGTGGTCAATAATAAACTGAAAATTCTTCACCCGGCCAATGGTAGCACCGTCAAAACTTTGCCCTGGATTTCAGGTCAAGTTTATGACCCCAAGATCAAGGAAGTGAAAATTGCGGTTAAACTCAATCGACCTGACGACAAGGGCAACTACAAATATCTCAAACTTGACAACTTGGGCGGACACTTTGAGGTGGTGGCGAATGACCAACCCATCTGGATACCCGCCACCGGCCTGTCTCCCTGGGTAGTGAATGTCAGTAAGGTTATTTTGATCGACCAACAAACCTATACCATCAAGGCCCAAGGCTTTGATGATGGTGTGCCACCACAACTCATTGACGAAACTCTGCCCACGGAATTTACCTTTGATATTGACCGGGACGTGCAAGCCTTTACTTCCTTAGCCTTAAAACTCCAGAGTCCTACGCTGTTAATTGGAGAACCACTCAACCTCACTGGCAAATTAGACCGCCATCCGTATGAAGGACAAGACTTAGCTGGTCGGCACCTTGAGGTTACGATTGAATCACCAGACCAAAAAATCACCTCCATAGAGGTTAAGACGCAGGACCCAGAAGGCCATTTTGCATTGACCGATATTGCCGTGTTTGACCGAGAAGGTAGCTATCGTATCAATGCCTACTTTGCTGGCGATGCGGTACTCTCACCCGCTATCTCTGAACCGCAACGCCTATTGGTTGGACAAACGGCAGGTTATGCCATTCTCGTGCAAGGCAAAATCGCGAATAACGAGGGTCAAGATGCCCATGTCAAAACGGTCAATCGCATTTATCAACAACTCAAAGACCGTGGTTTGAACGATGATAACATTTACTACTTCGGTTACGACCCCAAAAAACCGTTTGGGCTTGACGACCAGCCTAGCAAAGCGGCGATTGAAACCGTTTTCAATAATTTAAAAGACCGTCTCAACAAGGTCCCGGCCGCGCTGTATGTGATTCTGGTGGACCACGGTGGTGTCGGGGGCAAATTCTACCTAAATGGTACGGAAGAGATAACTTCCGAAAATTTGGCTGGTTGGTTGCAATCGTTAGAAGATGGTTTAACCAATGAACTGGCTAAACAGCAACCTCGTGTGGTTATTCTGGGTGCCTGTTACTCTGGTAGCTTTATTCGCCCGCTTTCCAAAAACGGTCGTATCATTATCACCAGCGTAGCTGAAAATGAAGTCTCCTACAAAGGCCCAGTAGAACCCATTGACGGTATTCGTACTGGCGAACTCTTTGTCCAAGAATTGTTTGATGCGCTAGGACGTGACCTGTCAGTTGCCAAAGCCTTTGAAAAGGCGGCGGATACTCTCCGAGTCTATACTCGTAGCGGTACCTCTGTGCTTAACGGACGTTTCTACGATAGTGCGGTTCAACATCCACTCTTAGACGACAATGGAGATAAAATCGGCAGTAATTCATTATACCAGGATGGTCGTAAGGCCGCGGGAGTCTATTTGGGTGTCAATCGTGTTTCGCGAACTCGCGTGACGGCGGATATTTCAAAGGTGTCGGCCTCTATAGTCTTAGCTCCTCAAGAAAATACTTTTAAACCCTCACTTGAGGTCATCAATGCCGGTAGAATCAAGATTGCCACGATGGACATTCGTGGCCCTAACGAAAAACTGCTGAAGGAGAATAAGGAACAAACTGAACAGGCCCAAATCAAACAATTGCCCAGAGTCTTTCTCTCTTGCCCCAAAGACACTGTGCTGGGAACCACTACATGTTACACGACCACACAATCGCTGTCGCAATTCGATACGCCAGGGAAATATGACATTTTTTACTTTGTCAATGACCTTGACCCCAACTACGTGTCACCGTTGTGGCATTCCGTGGTGTATAAAGCGAAAGAAGGAAATAATCCGCCCACCGTAGCGAAGTTACTGAAACCTGCCAATGAGGGTAAAGCGCAGACCACCTTGATGTTTGACTGGGAAGATGCCGCTGACGAAGAGGGGGATGCTATCTCTTATATCTTACAGGTAGCACAAGACATTGAATTTAAACACCTAGTCTATCAACAAGAGGAGATGCGGTTTTCCCAAAGTTATATCGATGGCAACACCAAAGTCAACGTCTGGAACAACAACGCACTTGGGCCAACGGAGCAATTCGGTTTAAAAGACCAGACGGACTATTATTGGAAGGTGATAGCCGTGGATAACTATGGAGCGCAGTCTCCAGCCAGTGAGGTGTTTAAATTTAGAACAGATAATCCGAATGCTGAGATCAATTGCACCAGTATCACGACTGTTGACTCTAATACATCCGATGGCACTCCTTCTAACAATCCTGTACAGGATGATATTCCATGCTTCGGAATGGAGATAGACATAACGAAACTAGACACATCAATAGGTCATGGTCAAATAGAATTTATTAATAATTCCCCGACGACAGTCATAGAAGGTGAGGAAATCAAGCTAGTGGTGGGACGTAAGGACGGTAATCAGGGTAAAATGACGGTGGACTATCTCTTAGCAGGCAATATAGTCCCAACCGGCGGCACATTATCTTGGGAAGATACTGACATGGACCCTAAATCTATTCCCATGCACATTTTCAATGATGATACCTTTAGTAATGACCAGAGAGCGTTTACGATCATTCTCAGCAATCTCACAGTCAATGGTCAGAATGTCGATCCTAACTGGAAGATTGAACACACCGTCACCATCATGGAAGATGATTATCCTCCAACTGGAATTATTCAATTCGGTACTCCCTTGTTAGAGGTCAAGGAGAATGTTGGTAGTGTCAAGTTGGTAGTGAAACGGGTCGGTGGTAAAGAGGGAGCGGTGTCAGTCAACTGGAGTGCCAGCAGTAACGGACAAGAGATTAAGCAAGGTACCCTCGATTGGGGCACTGACGACAAGGCTGACAAAGAGATTGAGTTGCTCATATCAGATATGCCGGAGGACCAATTAATTGAGGTAACGTTAGAAGGTGAGCTTGCCTTGCTAGGGGAGCCGAAGGATGCTAGTGTGACAGTGAAAAATATCCCAAAACCCAACGATCAGCCACCTGACACCTTGCCTGGCACCTTGCAATTTGCACTAACCACTCTGGAAACACGAGAAGGTTATGCCCCACTGATAATCAACGTCAATCGTGTCAGTGGTACGGCCGGGGAGGTGTCAGTGGAATATCGGGTAATGACAGAAAATAGTACCGCCCAGTTAGACAAAGATTTTCGCTTAGAAGGGACTTTGCTGCTGTTTTGGCCAGCAGGGGATGCTACGTCTAAACAGATTACCCTAGAGCCTTACAACGAGGGGGAGACAGAAGGGGATGAAACGGTGACGTTGCAACTGTACAATGTCACGGGCGGAGCTAACCTGGGGATGGATATGGTGACGGTGACGATTAAGGATGGTGGTACGGGACCTGGTTCTGGTGGGGAACTTGATGGATGTGATAAAAATTCAACCAAAATACAGTTCTTCGCACCACTCTTACTCTCCAAAGTTAGTGAGAATATAGGACCGATGACATTTACCGTGACTCGTACTGACTGCTATAATGGGAAAATATCGGTGGAATACGAAGTCACTCCCGATAGCACTGCCACCCTTGACTCCGATTACACCGGCGCTTCGACGGGTCAATTGACTTGGGTCGATCAGGAGAACCAACCTAAAACCTTTACGCTCACTCTCGTGAATGATACAGTGTTGGAACCTGAAGAGGAAATTAAGTTACGGTTAACGGGTGAAAATTTGGGTGAACCTCAAATGGTGAGTTTGGTGGTGGAAGATGATGATGATGTGGAACCACCACCACCACCACCAACGGTTAAATCGGTTAATGTGAAATTCACTTTAGCAGAATATCAGGTCACCGAAGGGGAAGTTGAATATATTGACATTCCTGTAACGATAACTCGGCTAGATAATTTACCCGTAGAAGCTGCTGCCGTAGTTTGCCATCGTGGCGATGTTCAAGAGCCAAAGCTATTGGAGTGGTTGGCACAGGAGACCGTGGTCAAAAATTGTCGAGTCCAGATTGCCGACGATAACGTAAATACCGGTGACCGTGAAATCATGTTGTCGTTATCCAATCCATATCATACCACCCAAATCGTTGAACCAGCGACGGCTAAGTTATTGATTAAGGAAGACGATGTACCTTGTACGCCACATTTTACGACCAATGACGTAACCGTAACCGAAGCCGATAAAGAAATCGTGTTGACCATAGAATGTGCAGGTGGTGCAGATGGAGAAGTGACCACCAACTATCAGACTGAAAATGGGACGGCCCTTGACAGCGAGGATTATCAATCGTCACGAGGAACTTTAACCTTTACTCAGGACCACACGTCCGACACGGTAAAAATTCTTCTGGTCAACGATGAGTTCAAAGAAGTGGATGAACAACTGGTTGTAAAGTTATCCCCTCCAGATAACGGGCAAGTCACGATAACCATCAAAGATGATGATGACGATTTACCTGTTTTGGGATGTATAGCGACTGATAACACGGGCGGTCCACTTAACCTTGACCCAGAAATTGCTCGTTGCAAAGGTGGCATCTCGGTAGAAGGTCAGGAGTTCATCGACAAGACCATCATCACCCTCGACCAAAAAGTTAACGTGGTCGGTCGAATGACGGTTAACCCTCAACATGTAGGACAAGAAGCCGAGTTAGTCCTATTTGCCGGCTACCGTCCCCTGGTTGAAACTGATGCCCCAGAAACATTCTTTATGCTGGACACCACCGGCGCGATTTCTATTTGGTCTCACGAGGTATCTGAATTAAAGGCTTGGCAAGCCGCCAAGCCTTTAGAACCGATGTTCGCAGTGACGCTTTACGAAGGCCAATTTATCTTGCCAGGACGTTTGACGGTATTCTTTGGCTATCGGTTAGCAGATGGCACTGTGGTGCAAAACGACCGGTCGATAGAAGTGCAGATTGATGAGTAGGAAGTCAGCCAGGAGTTCAAAGCGTCGCTTGGTCCGGACAAAGCTTCGCTTTGGACTCCTGGTTTGGTATAGGAAAAATTGGTATAGAAAACAAGGTGACACACCATGACATTAACTCCTGAACAAATTGAAGAAGAAGCTCTGAAGTTACCGATGGGGGCACGGGCGATATTAGCCCAGAACTTGTTAAGTACTGAAGCAGAAATTTTCTCCTATTTTCTTTCGCCCCTCTCCCTCTGG
>DZAL01000186.1 GCA_022729575.1 Thiomargarita sp. | reverse complement strand
TCTTGAACTTAGATTTGACAACTTTTCGAAAGTTGTCAAATCTTAAATTTTCGAAAGTTGTCAAATCTTGAACTTAGATTTGACAACTTTCTTGAACTTAGATTTGACAACTTTTCGAAAGTTGTCAAATCTTGAATTTTCGAAAGTTGTCAAATTTTGAATTTTCGAATAGTTGTCAAATCCTTACTTAACTTTGTGGAAACAGCAGACTTAAAATTATTGGAAGCCAAGTTAGACATACTTATCAGCACTTGCCAGCGGTTAACCGAGGAAAATAAAACTTTGCGTGAACAACAAACTAACTTAATGGCTGAACGAGAAGTGTTGATGGAAAAAAATACTGTCGCCCGGACTCGAATTGAGGGTATGATTGCACGACTTAAAGCGTTGGAAGTGGATACATGAATAGCAGTACTAAACCTGTTACCGTTAATTTGCGTATTCTGGAGAAAGATTACGTATTAGGTTGCCCGGCCGAAGAGCGTGAATTATTAATCGCTTCATCGCAGTATCTAAATCAGAAAGTGCAAGAAGTCCGGGTAGGCGGAAAAGTAGTGAGTAATGAACGTATTGTGGTATTGAGCGCACTTAATGTTATTCACGAGTATTTCCAGTATAAACAAGAGAAGGAAATTTATATTGATATTTTAACTAAGGAAATTAGTCGATTGCAAGAAAAAATAGAACTTGCATTATCTAAAGTAAAGGATTAATATACCAAATAATAAGTAGTCCTTAATCCAAACTAATGGAAGTATTAAAATCTAGGTGCTAGATTCCATAAACTTTACAGGTGCTTGGTTTCCTAAACCTTAAAAGGTTTAGGAAATCTTGAACCTTGGTAGTTCATTGAATTTTAAGACTTCCATTAATTTAGAGGGACCACCCAGATTTCATCTTGGCATCCCCGCCTGTGTCATGGAGACAGACGCTTGAACCTAGACTAAAACCATAGGGGACTGAGTGTAGGTGTTGTTGTGCAAGTCCACCATGCAGTGGAAAGCCTGATATACCTCTCGGACGTTCCCACTTTGACCGTGCGGTTACAAGCAAGCAACCGCAGCATGGGTGTGGGGTGCCACCCTTCTTTTATTTTTCCACGTATAAAATTGCAAATAGTTATTCCCCCTGCTCGTCGATTTCACTTACTCCTCAACAAGGTTTTAAACCTGACAGGTTTAAACCACTATCTAGTGTCTGATTACCGAATTTTTCTCCAAATTTGTCATTATCTTGTCATATTTCACTATTATACTATTCTACTGACAAATCTAAATAGGAGAAATTTAAATGCGCAAATTGATAATAATCATTAGCTTGATGACCTCTCTTGGAATGATGGTAACGGCTTCCGCCGCTTTGCCAGAATACCAAAAAGTCGAAGGCGTTTCTGGTAGTTTATCCAGTGTGGGGTCTGATACTTTGGCTAATATGATGGCATTATGGACTGAAACCTTTAAACGGTTTTATCCCAACGTGACAATTCAAGTACAAGCCGCTGGCTCCTCAACTGCTCCACCAGCGTTGACGGAAGGAACCAGTAATCTGGGTCCAATGAGCCGTAAAATGAAAGATGGTGAAGTGGAAGCCTTTGAAAAGAAATATGGTTATCCACCGATGTATATTCGAGTAGCGGTCGACGCACTGGCGGTATATGTGCATAAAGACAATCCGCTAGAAACTCTCTCTTTACCACAAGTCGATGCCATTTTTTCGGCCAATAGAAAATGCGGTTACGAGAAAGACATTACGCTATGGGGTGATGTCGATTTAATGGGCGACTGGGCTAATCGCAAACTACAATTGTTTGGCCGTAATTCGGTGTCTGGTACCTATGGTTATTTTAAGGAACATGCGTTATGCAAAGGTGACTTTAAAAACAATGTTAATGAACAACCAGGCTCGGCCTCCGTGGTTCAATCCATTAGCACCTCTTTAAATGGAATTGGTTATTCTGGTATGGGATATAAAACCTCTGGTGTAAAAACCTTGGCCTTGTCGGCCAAAGAGGGGGGAGAATCGGTGATTGCTAATGAAGAAAATGCTCTTAGCGGTAAGTATCCATTGAGCCGTTTTCTGTACATTTATGTGAACAAAGCGCCTAACCAGCCCTTATCACCTTTGGAAAATGAGTTCCTCAAGATGGTGTTGTCTGACGAAGGACAAAAGGTGGTAGTCAAGGATGGCTATTTACCCTTGCCAGAAGCTGTGGTTAAAGCAGAATTTGAAAAATTACAATAAACTTTAGATTTGACAACTTTTCGAAAGTTGTCAAATCTTGGGTGAGACTTGACAACTTTTGAAAAGTTGTCAACTTTCACCTACTGCTCCATAAATTCAAAGCGCAGTTTTGAATTTATAGGTCTAATGGTTACAACTGTGACTCTAATTCTGTCAGCAACTGTTTCAAGTCGCTGAGACTCCGTCGGAATAATTGGGGTTTCGGAGTCACCTGACGTTTTAAGATACGTTGGGCTAATTGGATTTTCCCTATCAATTCACCCTGTTCAAGTCCTTGTTTGACACCTTTGGCCAAGCCTTGTTTGACGCCTTTGGCCAAGCCTTGTTTGACACCTTTGGCCAAGCCTTGTTTGACTCCCTTGGTCAAGCCTTGGTCAAGCCCTTGTTGCAAACTTTTCGCCATCAGTTGACGAACTGCTACGGTTTGTTCTAGGGGGGTTAAATGAAGCATACGTTCAATCTCCTCTAAAGTTAGGTTAGGTAAACGCTGTAAAATCGCATATTCTAGCAATTCGATTAATTGTCGTTCCTGTTTTTTAGGCAGTTGTAACGACTGTAATTCGGCCTGCCATCTTGACGCTTGTTTCAGTATTTGACGTTTAGGTGTCACCAAGGGCTTCAACACCGTCAGTCGACTCGCCTGGTGGCACAGGGCCTTTAAACTACTTTCTAAGTTTAGCACTAACAACCGTTCTGACGCAATCCAGTCGGGTCGTCCTGGGTCATATTTCGGCTCCAGAAATAAGACGATAGCCACAAATGGCTGGGAATTGCCACCTTGTTCGTACCAAGTGCTAATTTCCCGAAGCAAGCGCCAATAAATCGCCGGGTCATCATATCCTTGAACTTCTAAAAACAAATTGGGCCCGGTGCCATCCACTCGTCGAAATAAGCCATCCAAACGTTTTTCGGTACTTTTCAAGGTCACACTTTCAAACTCATATCGGCCCTGGAGGTCTAACTTAGCCAGTTCCAATAAACTGCGTGGTTGTAAACGAAAGAGTTCATAAAACAGATTATCGGTTTTCATAAGTATTTGTTAATTCTTATAAAGTTAGTCATCATTGGGTTCACCTTACTTTGATGGTAAGTTAACGGCATCCGAGTTATCCGGTTCTCCTCTTCTATCAAGGTAGGGTGGGCAAATATTTATTTGTCCACCTTCATTCACACTTCAACCTGGTGGACCACGATAAACCTATTGCCTACCCTTGATTTAGTCTCACTCCGTCAGGGTTAAAATTCCAATTAACACCTGCAATAACTCCTCCACATCGGCCGGCACCCGAAATAAATTCAAATCTTGAGTCACTAATTTAGTGGGTCGGTCTAATTTCCCAAATTGCCAAACATTCCCCATAGAAACCGCACCATAGAGACACGGCGTGGGATTTTCTAGCCATTGGTCAATAGCCACCAATTCTACAGCTAATTGAGTAAATCCTTTTTCTAAATCCCCATTTTTGGCTTCAATCACCAGACATTGGTGGGTGGCAGCCGTCAAATAGTAATCTAAGGTACCCTTGAGTTGTTCAGTAACGTTCAAGGGATATTCCACGCTTATTTCAGCCTGAGTATAACGTATCACTTCCATCAAGACCGGTGCAATGAGAAATTCGCGTCGGGCCATTTCGTTCGCCAATTCTATATAAGGTAACGTCTCTTGCCAACGGTTTTTTAGCAAAGTAGCACTGTTGTCTATAACCGCTTGACCGTGAGGCAAATGATACGACTGGCGTTGCAAGCGATAGCCAAAATAATTCAAAATCTCTTTGAGAGGCGCCGTTAATCTGAAGTAGTCAGAGAACGTGTAAGAAGTGTTTTCAACCAGGATAGGATTTTTCATAGTATCTAAATTTTAGAAGGTGTGAAGTCACTAGAATAATTTAGTCAAGGTAGGGTGGACCAGTGTTGATTTGCCCACCTTCATTAACTCAACTAACCTAGTAAATACGGAGGGTCGGCACCACTTGTGCCAGGCGGTCAAAGTCTTTATCACTATGCAACTTGCGCTATCAAACAATCAATGCTGCTACGAATAGTGATACTGGCACGACGACACTGATTATACAGTAAAGCAGCTGCTGAGTAAGTACTGATAGGGTCACGCGGATAATAAAACCGTTGTGTACCAAGATAGGTTTGCAGTCGTGTAAAACCGGCTGGCGAACCAGCACCTTGCAAGATTTCCTGGTAAATAACGCCAGTAATTCCAAAAGGATAACCCTGAGTCAGAAGGTCCTCAAATTTCGCTATCGCGGAGGTATGAGTTTGATTAAAATAGTCAATCCAAACGGAAGTATCCACTAGAAACATATTTATCCCACGGCGGCGCGTAATCGTTTGTAATCATAATCTGGTAAAAGGTCAACGGTACCCCGTAATTCTCGAACATCCAACCATTGATGATTAGCTACAAATTCGGTTAAGGCGAGAGTGAGTAGTTCTTGGTTAGTGTTGACTTTGGCATAGTTAAAGGCAGTTGTTACCAGTTCATCATTGAGTTCAACCTGAGTTTGCATAATTAATTTCCTCGTTGTTAGAACCAAATTACACGGTCTGAATCACAGCCAGGTGGGGTGGGCAAGTGTTTATTTGCCGCGGCCAATCTATTCCGAAAAATGGTGGGGTCACGATAAACCGGTTGCCCATCCTACCTAACTATCTAGTTCAACTTACTTTTTCCCCACCAGAGAATGTCTCCTCACCCACTGCGGACAATGGCCCCCCTGGCAAATCGGCATACTGAGGAACAAAACCATATTGCACTTGCATTTCTTTGAACAACTGATGAACCTGTGCAAAATAGCGGTCCACATCGTAGTCCACCGACTGGGCTAGTTCTCTTTGAACGCGGTCTTTTTCTTCTAACAAGGGTGTTGTTATCATCCAGTTTTCTCCTTAAAAAGTTGTAGGGGGGTGACTATTTCAGGAACGTGTAACCCCAAGCGCGAGTTGATGACTTGAATATGCCGTTTTTTGTTGGCATTGGCAAGATGGTTACAATTCCAAGTCAATAAAAAATCCAGACGGTAAAAGGAAGCGTAAGCTAAATGTATTGCATCACCTTCTACATTCTTGGGCATCAGGTAATGTTCCACATACGTTTTAACAATTTCTGCCACACGTTGGTTAGCGGCCAGGATTTTGATTCCAGAAATACTTTCCAATACTTTGGATTTATTGGGATAGTCGCCGTTGTTCAATTCTACCATAGTTTCTTCCGACAGGTACAGGTCAAACTGTTGTCGTTCCTCAGTCCACCATTGTTGAGTAATTTTGACAAAGGTCTTCAGTTCCTCTCTCTCGTCAAAGAGATAACTGGGAATAGTGGTATCGAGATAAATGGTTCTGGTCATATCATCAAGCATTCATATTTAATATTATTTATCTAAAAACTGCATCATATCGGAGTCCAAAACCTATTTTGGACTCCATGTTACTCCTATTCCTTAGCCATTTGTAACACTTCTTGATATAATTGTGGGCTGACTCGAAAACTCACTTGCCCAATGAGGGCGTTTCCACGAATGAATGTTAGTCATCGTGGTTTTCACCTCACTTTGATAGAAAGTTAACCTCATCTGAGTTGTCCTGTTCTCATTTAACCACCGGCTGGTGTGCAAGGGGACCATGAAAGCCCGCGTAGGTTGTGGAGTTCGCTTCGCTCACTTCAACCTACGCCAGCTCATTTTTAACCGTGTGCCAACAAATCATTCAAACAAACCACCTGTATCTTTGGCACACGTTTCCAATCAATATCATTGGTCACCATCAACGTAGCGCCCTGCACCATCCCGGTAGCCAAAATCAGCGCATCAGGGGTACGTAACCCATAGTTGGCACGTAACGAGGCGGCGGTTAAGGTCACCTGACGAGTCACCGGATAAATGAGGAGGTTAGGAAAATTATCTAATAACAATTGATAATTCGCTACTGTTTCTGATAAGCCTAAGCGCAAGGGTTGCACTAATATTTCTAAGAGGCTCACTTCAGACATCACCGCACTACATTGGCCCCCACTAATAGCTTGTAAGATTGGTTTAGTCCAAAGACTGTAGATGGGGTGATTTTCAAAATGGTAAATCCACACACACGTATCTAAGGCAATTAATTGATGACCTTTGAAAATATCCATATTGGTTCTCTTACTCCCAAGAATCTCGTTCTCGATTTATATAAGTCTTTGTATCAATTCCTTGCCAAACTTCTTGATGCAAACCGGCCAATTTGTCAACATACTCTTCAGGTGAAGGTAACGCTACCGTAGCCCATTGGTTGGGTTCGGCTTCGGTGGTCACCAGAATAATCACTCGGACACGACTATCTGGCGCAATGGGCAACGATTCATCTAGCAATAGGCACTTGGAATGACTGACCAGACCAGTGGTTTCAATCGTTTTACTAATGAGTTTCATAGTTTAACCTCCGTATTATAATTCTTAAATTTAATTCTCTCATAGTCGGCACAAGACTCTTAAAACGGTCTATGTCAATGAGTCTGAATCGCAGATTCCCACCAATAACACCGATTCCCACCGATGATGAAATAACCCATTTGCGAAATCAGTGTCATCAGCGTCAATTTGCGATTCAGACTAAAAATGGTCAGAATCAGAATTTTCAGAATTTTAGAATGAACAGAATAAAACCCGAGCCATTCTGACAATTCTCTACTTCTGTCAATTCTGATTCTGACCATCAAGCCAGGTCGGCATCCCCAAAAAAAATCGCGATCCCCCACAAGGGGGGAGACATAAAATCAAAAGATAAAAACCAAAAGCGCAAAAGGCAAGAGGGCAAAGGACAAGAGGACAACAGCATAAAGGGTTACGAAGTCCACACAGCACACAGAACGACACGCAAACCAACATGCTTGTTGCGGGAATCTGGCGTGTTCTTGTTGCGATACGCGGCACGACACCAAACGGCATTATTGTTCCACGAACCGCCGCGCAGCAGGCGGTTACTCTCTTCTTTCTCTTCTTTCCCGAACAAACTACTAAAGAATCCCCCCTCCTTTTTAACTTCCTTAACTCCCCACGCACTCCCATCCGTCGGTGACCCCTCATAATCCCCATGCCACACATCCTCACACCATTCCCAGACATTGCCGTGCATATCATACAAGCCAAAAGCATTGGGAGGAAAACTGCCCACAGGATTTGTTTCCCCACGATATTTTCCTTTCGGGGCATCGCCATAAGGATAATTACCATCATAGTTCACCAAGTCCGGCGTAATCGTCTCACCAAAATAAAAGGGCGTAGTCGTTCCCGCCCGACAAGCATACTCCCATTCTGCTTCACTGGGCAACCGAAATTTCTGACCCGTGTGTTGCGACAAGCGGTCACAAAAAGCCTTGGTCTCTCCCCAATTGACATTTTCCACAGGACGCTTCTCACCTTTGAAGTACGACGGATTATTGCCCATTATCGCCTGCCATTGCGCTTGAGTGACCTGATATTTTCCTATATAAAAGGATTTCAGGGTGACTTGATGTTGTGGATATTCATCTGAACTGGCTTCGGCTTCATTCGGTGCAGCCCCCATGAGAAACGTGCCCGCGGGGATATGGACCATTTCCAAGGTTACGCCCTTGCCTAAGTCTATTGCTACTTGACGGGCTTGACGAGAATCACGTTTGATAATTTGACCACGACGGTCCACAAGGACGGTTTCAAAGGTAAAAAGTTGGCCATCCACCGTTGGACTAGAGGCTTTAGCCGGTACTTTTGGACTAGAGGCTTTAGCCGGTGCCGAAGTCTTCCCACCCCTCACTAACTGCAACTGTTTCAACAACTCTCCAGCATCTTGTGGACGTTTTTTGCGCGGTTGATCCAAACAATCCAGAATTAATTGCTTGGCACCTTCAGGCATTTCCACCTCTTCCAAACTGGTTCGAATAAAACGCGGTGGCTTCAAGGTATAACTCAACATCTGCCACAATATCACCGCTAACGAATACACATCATCGGCCGGATGCGCCGGTTGCCCTTCCAATTGCTCTGGCGACACATAGCCAAAACTCCCGGCCCCCAACGTGGTAAATTGAGTGTGCGTCTGCTGTATCTCCTGTTCCACGGTGACTTTCCCAATCCCAAAATCGGCAATCTTAGGCCGCCCTTCCGCCGTCAGTAAAATATTCGCCGGCTTCAAATCGCGATGCACAATCCCCACCTGATGCACCGCACTCATCCCCTGTACCAAGGGCATAAATAACTCCAATGCCTCCTCCCAACTAAACCGTTTCGCCCGCATCAAGGCTTCCAAGGTCCCCCCACTGACATATTCAAACGCCAACCAATACGGTTCATTCTCTAACGACAAATCCTCCAAACCGACAATATGCGGATGCTTCGGCAAATCCTCATGCAACTTAAACAACGCCGCCGCTTCCCGTTTCAACACCTTCGCACTGACACTATCTTGACAAAATTTTACCGCATGACTATCTTTCAACTGCTGATGCCGCACTTCCCACACTTCCCCAAAGCCACCGGCTCCAATCAACTGCGTCAATCGCCACCGCGGATTAGCATTCGGCACCGATTCTCCTTCCCGAAACCGCGGCCGCCGCGCTGGTAATAACGACCGATAAAATTCATTTTGTTCCGTCACGGTAAATCCTTCCCCCAGCGGCAACACCGTCTGCAGCGCCGTCCCATACCGCCGCGCCTGCCGCAACGTCGCTTGCGTCCGTTCCCGCACGGTGGCTGGGATGGAGGAAGCCAAATCTAACACAGCTTCCTCGAGGTCACGAGAAATGGTCTGACCTTGTTGCCGCGCCTCGGCAATTCCCGCTTGCGCATCTTCACGGGCTTGGGCTGGTGTCAACGCGGCAATTTCTTCCAATTGGGCGACCCGTTCCGCTAATTCCAGATGCGCTTGTTCCTGACGAAGTTGGCCACACACGGCTTGCCAATCATTGGCCAATTTGACCACCGCCCCGGCCACAGGGATTGCTTCCAGACCGCGTATCAAGAAGAAGGTAAGTTTTTTGAGTAATTTGCCTTTATTTAAATTTGGTTGTGACATTATAGTTATCCTCGTATGAAGTCTGAGGGATAACACCCCTTTGAGGGTTGTTATCCCTGAATGAAGTTTGAGGGATAACACCCCTTTGAGGGGTGTTATCCCTGAATGAAGTCTGAGGGATAACACCCCTTTGAGGGGTGTTATCCCTGAATAGCCCATTATTTTAACCAATTTTCAAAAATTGTAAGTACTGAAGCATAAATTTTCTGGTATAAGGTGTCCTTGGGAACAGGGCTGGAGTCCAAATCTTCAGATTTGGACGTGTTTGGCCACGTTCAGCGCCGTTCCCAAAGCTGAAGCTTTGGACTCCAACGCCGTAACCTTAGCTTAATTTAATGGCAGTGGGGCCGGGGGTGAGGGAAGAGTGACCGCTGAGGTCGCTTATTCTTCTTTAGATTAAGGTTAATGGATGTGGTTGTTAATCAAGACCAGTATAATTATTTAGTCTATGCTTGGCAAGTGACATGACCGAATTTGGTAGTCCCTATTAACTCATAGAGATATTAAATATCCTCCTCCACTTAGGACCTGTAGTTAACGACCAGGAGGAAGGAAAAAAGGTTTAACGGCAATGGGCCAGGTGCGCGAAAGTTATGAGATTAGATTGGGACTGGTGCCCCTGCTAGGAATTGAACCTAGACTCTCTGACTTAGGAGGTCAGTGCATTATCCGTTATGCTACAGGGACCGGGACAAATGGCGATTTCAGATTTTTTCGAAAGTTCGAACTGACAGGGAAAGGAAATTAATAATTGACAGAGGAAATTGATTTTAGAGGATAATCCTGCACTCAGTAGTGATAAACCTGATTTTTAAACCAGCAAGGTTTGGCATAAGTATCATCACTACCGTTTCAGCATTACCGAATTTTAGAGAATGAATGAAGGGAAAAGTTTTATGGATTCTCCTGTCATTTCGATCGAAAGTGAGGAATTTGACGGAGTTTCCTATTATTTCAATCGAACGGAAGAAATCTTACTGATTTTACTAAAAAATGGTGGAGCCGAGGAGGATCGAACTCCCGACCTTGGCGTTGCGAACACCACGCTCTCCCAGCTGAGCTACGGCCCCAAAAATGGTAGGATTTTTTTACTATAAGTGAATTATAGAAGGTTTTAATAATTTGTGCTAGGGGTAACAGAAAAAATTTTTTATCCCACCCCAAACATACTTCAATTAATTTAATTTTCAATTTACTGGCGAAAATTGGCTTGATTTTCTAAAAACCAGCGATAAGTTGATTCTATACCGTCCCATAAGGATTTTTGTGCATACCATCCTAATTGATGCAATTTTGATACGTCAACTAATTTACGTGCCATTCCATCTGGTTTTGTGGTATCAAAAATCATTCCACCCGGATAGTTTACCACGGCTTTAACCGTTTCCGCAAGTTCTCGAATACTGACTTCTCGACCAGTACCAACATTAATAATATCTTCACTGTCATAATGTTCCATTAAGAATAACACAGCATCAGCCAAGTCGTCAATATGCAATAATTCACGCTTTGGCGTACCAGTACCCCATACGGTAACGGTAGGCCATTTATTTATTTTAGCTTCGTGAAATTTTCGAATCAACGCAGGTAATACATGGGAATTTTCTAAATTAAAGTTATCGCCAGGTCCATATAAATTAGTTGGCATCACCGAAATCGCATTAAAACCATATTGCTTTCGATACGCTTGACACATTTTAATACCGGCAATTTTGGCCACGGCATACCATTGATTAGTGGGTTCCAACGGTCCCGTAAGCAAAGCCTCCTCCACCATAGGTTGAGAGGCCGCTTTGGGATAAATGCAAGAGGAGCCTAAAAAGAGCAATTTGTTAACGCCAGTACGATAAGCGGCTTCAATTACATTGGTCTGAATTTGCAAATTATCTCTAATAAAGTCAGCAGGATAAGAATCATTGGCATAAATTCCGCCAACTTTAGCGGCCGCTAGAAATACATACTCTGGTCGCTCGGTTTGAAAAAACTGCATGACGCCGGTTTGTCGCGTTAAATCCAACTCGGCGTGAGTACGTAAGAGTATTTGATGAAATCCCGCTTGGGTTAAGTGTCGGACTATCGCGGCCCCGACTAAACCGCGATGCCCTGCGACATAAATTTTAGCTGAAGGTGAATTATTCATGATATTGAAAGGTTTGAAAACCTGCGCGTTGACATAACGCATCTTGTTTCGCCAAGGTTAAATCTTCAGTGACCATTTCGGCCACCAATTGTTCAAATGAAATCCGCGGTTGCCATCCTAATTTTTCCTTAGCTTTCGTTGGATCCCCCAACAACGTCTCTACTTCGGTAAGACGAAAATATCGCGGGTCCACGGCGACGATACATTTTCCGCTAGATTTATCATATCCTTTTTCCTCCACGCCGCTCCCCTGCCACTCCAAGGCCAGGTCTAACTGCTGGGCCGCAATTTCGACAAAATGTTTGACTGAATATTGCTGCCCGGAAGCAATCACATAATCATCCGCCTGGGTTTGCTGTAACATCAACCATTGCATTTCCACATAATCACGGGCATGTCCCCAATCACGTTTGGCATTGAGATTACCTAGATAAAGACACGGTTGTAAACCTAATTTAATCCGGGCTAACCCACGGGTAATTTTACGAGTGACAAAAGTTTCTCCGCGCAATTTACTTTCATGGTTAAACAAGATGCCATTACACGCATACATATTATATGCTTCTCGATAGTTGACCGTAATCCAATAAGCATATAACTTAGCCACCGCATAAGGAGAACGAGGATAAAATGGAGTCGTCTCCTTTTGTGGAATTTCTTGCACTTTCCCAAATAATTCCGAAGTTGACGCTTGATAGAAACGAGTTTTTAGCCCTAATCCTAAAATTCGAACGGCTTCCAATAAACGCAAAGTGCCTAACGCATCAGCATTGGCTGTATATTCAGGAGTCTCAAAGGAGACTGCAACATGACTTTGCGCCGCTAAATTATAAATTTCATCTGGTTGCACCTGCTGGATAATACGAATTAAATTAGTCGAATCTGTTAAATCACCATAATGCAAAATCAATTGGCGATTTTCCTCGTGAGGGTCTTGATATAAATGGTCAATTCGACTGGTGTTAAAAGACGAAGCACGTCGTTTAATTCCATGGACCTCATAGTTTTTATCTAATAAAAATTCTGCCAAATAAGCACCATCTTGGCCAGTAATCCCTGTGATTAACGCAATTTTTTTGGTCATTAGAATGTTCTCTATATTGATTTGATAAAAGTTTAAAGATTTGACAACTGGTTGAAAGTTGTCAAATCTCGACCGCAGTTTAAGATTTGACAACTGGTTGAAAGTTGTCAAATCTCGACCACAGTTTAAGATTTGACAACTTTCGAAAAGTTGTCAAATCTCGACCGCAGTTTAAG
>DZAL01000337.1 GCA_022729575.1 Thiomargarita sp. | reverse complement strand
CGCGCCCGCCTCTTCTAAAAACCTGACAGGTCCCGAAGACCTGTCAGGTTTAACCGCGCCCGCCTCTTCCAAAAACCTGACAGGTCTTCGAGACCTGTCAGGTTTAACCGCGCCCGCCTCTTCGCTTGGTCCTTTTATTCGCAAGGGTCACACCTACTCAAACCTCCTCCGTGCCCTTCTTTCAAGTGGCCTTGCCGTTCTTTGGGTGGACCGCCGAGATACCGAAAGATGATGTGGCTAAAGGGCGGGAGTTAGCCAAATGTTTGCAAACGCAATCGTTTATCTTGATATTGGATGGGTTAGAACCGTTGCAACACCCGACGCATTTCTTAGATGGCGAGTTGAAAGATACCGCCTTGCAAGCCTGCTTTGAGGAAGTGCGGTGGTATGGACTCGCTTCGTCACCCAGTCTCATTTTAATCTCGTCACGGCAACCGTTAGTGGAGTTGCAGGAGTGGGAAACCAAACGGTTTGTAACGATCGATTTGCAGACGTTGCCCGTATCAGACGGTGCCAAGGTATTAGCGCATTTAGGAGAGAGCCAAAGAGTGTTGGCAACTGGCGAAGGAGTTGATGGAGGTGACAGGGTATCGGTTGCGGGAGGGGGAGGTGCGGGCGTTGGGGGAACAGATTTGACAACTTTTCGAAAGTTGTCAAATCTCAGCTTCGAAACCATCTCTTTATGCCATAACGTTGGAGTAGAGGCTTTAGCCGCAATGCCATTAAGTTAAGGAATCCCCCGGTCAGGTTTTAACCTTGAAGGTCTGGTTTTAGACCTTCAAGGTTTCTTTGGCCGGCTAAAGCCTCAATGCCATTAAGTTAAGCCGCGTTGGAGTCCAAACCTTCAGCTTTGGACCTGAGCCTGTTTAAACCTGGCTGGTCAACCACCGCCAGGTTCCCAAAACTGAAAATTTGGACTTCCAAACGCCTCCATCAAACTTATCAGATTTGACCCTCAAAGTGGTTTACTTATCACGCACGTTAAGTTCAAGCGGCCCAGCAAAATTACATACCACCGTCCCATTCCCCAACCGATAGCCAAAAAATATCTGCACTATCCCAGTATCCTGCATCGTCCCCTGATAAATGTTCACGGTTAATTCATCATTCGCCGTTAAAGAAACTCCCGTCTGGAAGGGAACTAAACTGACTGGTTTTCCATCCCAAGGCCAGAATTTTTTCTGCTCATCCACCATCCAGAAAGTGGGTGCATCTTGAACCGTAGCTTGATAAGATAGATACACGAAAATATCACTCGTCAGCGATGATAAATGTTGCGAATCAACCTTAATCTTACCCTGAATGTCTATCTGGTCGACAAAAGATTTAACGGTAGCAGTTTGCAGATAGCGACCATTACCATTAACCGACACCCCACCACTAAATTGGGCCGTGGTTTCCTCCGCTTCACCATGATGACAAACGGCCTGGCCAGGGCCTAAATTTGGCAAAATTATCGGCAATGTCGGCTCCGGTGGTCGTTGTTTCGCTCCATTGCTATGAAAATACGCTACACACAACTTATTCTCCGTCATCACCACTTCACCATCCACGCAATCCGGGTGACCTCCCCAACTGCTAAATTTCGAACCGGAATCCGCTTGAGGAATGAGCTTAATGACCGTGTGTATATCCACCTGAGCAGAACATTTTTCCTTATCGCAGATTTGGTGACTGGCATCATTTGGATCATCCCGACAATCACTCACCTCACATGACACCAGGTTAGGCAAACTAGTCACTTTACCTGAACCGGTGCCATCGGCGGCGGTAAATAGCATGGCACGATTATAATAGGGGCAAACATTTCCAATGGTCACTGGCACAATAGCTGGTGCCGAATCCCCTCGACTATTGGTGGCCACCACGCTATAAATATAAGGAGCATCTGCGCTACAAGGCAAACCGGTATCCGTATAACTCGTCGCATTCGCCAGCAAAGTCTTTATCAATTTCCCATCCCGATAAATCTTAAAGCCAGTCTCATTCTGGTTATTGTCAATCCAAACCAGAGTAACCTGATTGTCAGAAGGACTCACCACCGGTGGTGGCAACGGCGGTAGTGGCAACGGCGGCACCTCACAAACCGCCTTCCCGCCCGTCTTCGCCCCCGTCACTATCTCATCGCCATCACAACTCTCATACGCCCAATCCAACACCTGGAGACTATTACTAACCACATCCACCTGAACTTTCGCCCAGCCAAACTTACCGCTACTGGTCTTTATCCCCAAAAATCTCAACCCCGTACTCTCTCCACCGGCTGGCAACGTAGGATTCTCAGTATTAAAGTTGTCTAATAACAGACATGAACTTTGAAACCCATTCAAGTTACCTACCGCGACCCCACTCCCCCCAGGCAAACAAGCCCCCAGACTACCCGACACCTCGGCCCCATTCATCCCTACCATCGACGCATAAATAAGATTAGTCCAAGAATTAGTCGTCGAACTGATAAGACCCGATATATCATCTAGCCCATCCCCATCAATATCCAATCCTTGAACAGTTAAATCAATGCTTGAAGGATTCACCGCTGGAATCACCGCAGCCGACGCTTCCAATGGCAAAACCATCGCCATCACCGAAGCCGTCCCCAAGGCCAACAATCTTTCCGTCAGGTCAATCTCGTCACCGCTACCATTCCGTTTGACCATCGCGGCTGAAATTCGCGAAGTTCTACTTTTCAGCCATTGTTGCCACCGCGATTCACCTACATTCGACGGTGGCGGATCCCCAATATCAAATTTAACTAAAATATTATCTAAGTTGGCACCTATTTTGCCAGTCTCATCAGAAAAATCGAATTTCATAAAAATTCCTCCTCATGTTGGCATACTTATTGCCGATTTCAACGCAAAACTTTATCAAGGTTTCCTAAACCTCAAAGGTTTAGGAAACCTAGAATCCACCACAGTTTCCTAAACTCTGGACTAGAAGCTTCAGCCGGGCTGGACTAGAGGCTTCAGCCGGGCTGGACTCTAGTCCAACCCAACCCAGCCCGGCTGAAACCTCAATGCCATTAAGTTACGGCGTTGGAGTCCAAATCTTCAGATTTGGCAACGCCGTCTTACCTTAG
>DZAL01000033.1:28670-41427 GCA_022729575.1 Thiomargarita sp. | reverse complement strand
CAGACCTTCAAGGTTAAAACCTGACCGCTGGATTCCTTAACTTAATGGCAGTGAGTCTATACTCTGCCTTAAATTAAATTCTTAATATCAGTAATAAATTGCTAAAAATTATGTCAGAAACTCAATCTCAATCTCAATCTCAAGACACTCAAAAACCGTCAGCCACTGACTCTAGTTGGTCTGGAATGCACCACGACGACAGTTGGGAGCGTGATATTCTCAACCGGTTGGCTTTTGCTACTTTAAATGAACAACGTCGGACGCGACGTTGGGGAATTTTTTTCAAGTTACTCTTTCTTATCTATTTGTTTGCTTTGCTGTTCTTATTTACCCCCGATTGGGGCAGTTTTAGTTTTGACCTCTCTGGGGAGGAGGATTTAACGAGTGGCAGTAAACATACGGCGTTGATAGAAGTGCAAGGTATCATTGATTCTGACAGTGATGCCAGTGCCGATAAAATTGTCTCTGGTTTACGTGCCGCGTTTAAAGACGAAAATACGGCTGGAGTTATCTTACGTATCAATAGTCCTGGGGGGAGTGCCGTGCAAGCAGGTTATATCAATGATGAAATCAATCGTTTACGCGAAAAGTATAAAGTTCGCAAAATTCCTATCTATGCGGTGATTACTGATTTATGTGCTTCTGGTGGTTATTACATCGCCGTTGCCGCCGATGAAATTTATGCGGATAAAGCCAGTGTGGTTGGTTCCATTGGCGTGTTGATGAACGGTTTTGGTTTTGTCGAAGCCTTGCAGAAATTAGGAATCGAACGTCGCTTATTGACAGCCGGTGAGCACAAAGGTTTTTTAGACCCCTTCTCACCAATGAAAGAAGATGACGTTAAACATGTAGAATTGCTCCTAAAGGACATTCATGACCAATTCATCGCCAAAGTTAAAGAAGGTCGGCAACGTAGTCTCAAAGCCAAACAGCAACTACCACTCCTAGATAATCCTGACCTATTTAGCGGTTTGGTCTGGACCGGCGAGCAAGCCATTAAATTAGGACTGGTCGATGGTTTAGGGAGCAGTAGTTACGTGGCGCGGGAATTGATTAAAACCGAAAAAATTAAAGACTTTACTCCCAAATCTAACTACTTGGACCGGTTTGCCGAACATTTTGGCACTACCTTCAGCAATCTACTATTTCACCAAATTAAGTGGAATGGTACCGCTATTCAATAATAGTGTTATTACTCAACGTAAATTCACTCAAGCCAGATTGGGCCAGACTGGCCCTGAGCTTACCCTAAAACTCAGTTAAAGGATTGGGTGGGAGGAATGTTTTATGGCATTACACAATGTTCGTCGCTCTTCCAACAACGCGACGATGGAATCTTATGATCCAAAACAACGTCTAGTAGGAGGAATAGTACTGTTTTTGATTATTTTACTGATTTACAGTATTCTAAAATTAGTGCTAGGGATTTCTTCAGCCTCCGCCGGCAAATTCGGTTTGAATACTCCCATTGGCGAAGAGATTTCGGCCTTAGAGGCGGCGGAAAATAATACGGTTAGCGGTAGTAACCCTAATTCACCTAATTCACCACCAATCACTACTACTGCGCGTCGTTCTAATCGCATCCTCCTGCCACAATCATTTGTTTTTCTGGATTTAAGTGGTAATCCTTTGCAAAAGGAAACCTATCAATCGGTTACGCTAAACAACAATCCTGCTACCAGTAACGTTAACGTTAATGTGAGCACCCCTGATCAATATGCCAATGTGGGGGGAGACAAAAGTTGGTTTGTGCAAGTGGCCAGTTTTCGCGAAGAAGACCGGGCGCAAAAATTAGTACAGCAAATCAAGGACAAAGAAATTGTGACAGAAGTTAATATTGTCAAAAGTAGTAGCGGCTGGTTTATGGTACGGCTACCGCCGGAAACGGATCGCGATACCGTCGAGCAGCAAAGGAAACAAATCAATAGCGCGTTAAGATTAAAAGCCGAAGTGAGAAAATTAGAATGAAGAATTGAATTGAATTGAGATTTGACAACTTTCGACAAGTTGTCAAATCTAAAACCGTCCACTCCAAACACGAATAAATATGCTAGACCCACAATTAATACGTAATCAATTAGCTGAAGTTGCCCAAACCTTAGCACACCGTGGTTTTACCTTAGAGTGCGAGCAACTGGCTAACCTCGAATCTCGGCGCAAGCAAGTTCAAAACGACACCGAGCAACTTCAAAATGAACGCAATAAACGCTCCAAACTGATTGGCCAGGCCAAAGCCAAAGGAGAAGATGTTAGCGCATTAATGGATAGTGTGTCACCATTGAATGAACAACTGAAAGCCAGTGAAGTAGAATTAGCCGATATTCAAGGACAATTGAACGAGATACTTTTAGGGATTCCCAATCTACCAAATAACACGGTCCCCATTGGTACCTGTGCCGATGATAATATAGAAATGCGCCGCTGGGGAAATCTTAAACCATTTGAGTTTACGCCAAAAGACCACGTCGATCTAGGCACTCATTTAGGCTTATTAGATTTTGAAACCGCGGCGAAAATTGCCAGTACCCGCTTTTGCCTACTGCGTGGACCTTTAGCCCGATTACACCGTGCGCTCATTCAATTCATGCTCGATTTGCACACTCAAGAGCATGGCTATACCGAAGTCTATGTGCCCTATTTAGTCAATGCCGATAGCTTATTGGGTACCGGGCAACTACCTAAATTTGCTGAAGATTTATTTCAAATTCCGCTACCAAATTTAAATTTTTATCTCATCCCCACCGCCGAAGTACCCGTAACTAACATGGCCCGTGACCTCATTTTCAAAGCGGAAGAGCTACCGGTGAAATGGGTCTGTCATACGCCCTGTTTTCGCAGTGAAGCCGGTAATTATGGTAAAGATACACGCGGTCTAATTCGACAACATCAATTTGAAAAAGTCGAATTAGTACAACTGGTTACCCCAGAAACTTCTTATCAGGCTTTAGAAACGTTGACCACTCATGCTGAAACCGTGTTACAACGCTTAGAATTACCATATCGGGTCATAAGCCTATGCACCGGCGATTTAGGTTTTGCCGCCGCCAAAACTTATGATTTGGAAGTCTGGCTCCCAGGTCAACAACAATATCGAGAAATCTCTTCCTGTAGCAACTTTGAAGCCTTCCAAGCCCGTCGGCTCAAAGCTCGTTACCGGGAATCGGCGACTAAAAAACCGCAACTGCTTCATACCCTCAATGGCTCTGGTTTGGCAGTAGGGCGCACCCTAGTAGCCATCATGGAAAATAATCAAGATGAGAATGGGCGCATTTTTATCCCCACCGCCTTACAAAGTTACTTGGGAGGAAACACTCATATTTAAAATCGGAAACTTCTGACCTCACTCGGAGAGAGAGGGAGTTACTTCTCTCGCCCTTTGGTTCTCTTTGCACAGTTGACTTGAAAAATTGGGTAGTGAGGCAATGTAAGTGTTATTTTAGGACTGCCAGTCCTTTGAGGACTGGCAGTCCTGATAGCGCCATCACCCACCTTACCTCACCACCAAAAATTGTACCTATACCAACATCTTCTAACAATGGTAGCACCAAGAGGAAGTTATGAACGCAAGACACTTCAATATAACTTGTACACTCCAAGCGGAGAAAGTGTTGTATGAAAATCCCAGTCAAGTTGGTGTCATTATTAAGTGAAGAACCAATTAATGAATTGAAGGAGGTTGTGAAACACTCTCCCAACTCGCGGTGTCGTACCCGAGCACCAGCGATTTGGTTAAGTTCGGAAGGTTTTTCGCTTGACCAAATTAGCCAAATTTGTGACTTTGGTCGTGATGCCGTTTCAACTTTTCTGCAACCGCCTCTAGGAGGTAAGGGATAACACCCCTCGAAGGGGTGTTATCCCTAGCTTTCTGCAACCGCCTCTATCCCATGCGATGGGTATGGAAATCGCTTAACTTAACACACACCATATCCTCCTTGGGAACTTGTTGAATCTTGGAAAAACCAAGTCTTTAAATAGTGCCAGCGTAGGACAGTTTGAACAAAATGAAATTTACCAGTTATCTAAAGTAAGCAATTTAGAAATTCGCACAACCGTGGTGGCTAGGAATGGCAATTTGCTAGCCCGCCGAATCGTTTATTAAGAAGCAGTTGGTCTCACTTGGGGCAAACGCTTTCAGGGAAAGCACTCTAGTACGGTGAGGTTAGCAATTTGTTCATCTAGCCTTGACATTTTATTAACTATGACCTAAACTCTGTACGACTACCAAAATCTCTTATTCTGAAACCCCCATGAAATCTCCTAAAAAACATAGACCACCTCTATCACGCGGTACCTTAGCAAAAGAAATTCCTGCGGGCATCGTTCTGTCAGAAATAGCCGAACAGGTTCGTTACGTGGGTAGCCCAGCACACAAGGATACTCCCTCTTTCGCGGGTTCTCCAAGACCACGGGCGGATGCAACTCTTTGTGACCGGTCATTAGCTAATCAATTGCTAAAAATTACCCGTTGGCTTCAATCAGCAATACGACAAAGACAAGTGGGAGAACCTTGGGAGGGGAGATTTCCTCGTTATGTGTGGCACCGTGAAGGAGAGGTCTGTTATGAAGCCCGATTAACCAATCGTGAAACCGGCTACTACAAAGGTTATCCAATTGAACCCACAGAATGTCCTGAAGGTATTTAACTATGAACCAGTTCCACTTAAAAATCGATTGGCGTGAAGAAGACTCCCAACAAATACAAGGTGCTGAATTGCAAGCTACCTGGGCCTATTTGGAAATCATCGTCAATGAAATTACTATTACACAACTCTATGATAACTTTAACCAAGAAGTACGAAACGGTCTTTACCTGCCTTTATATCCATTCGCCGAATGGTTAGCGATCAATTGGTGGTCTCTCGGCTACGAATGTCAAACGACCCGCAGGAAAACTGCTTTCACTTATGCTAAACGTCACCATTTATATTTTGCCCGAGAAGGATATGCACTGCCATCTTTAGCTATCCAGCCGGCAGGTGACCAAATTTACCTGGAATGGCAGGCCGTTGAAGCCCCTTGGCAACGACTCAAATTTCTGCAAACTGGTATCGTTGGATTAGATTTGGAAATAGTACGTGACGGGTTAGCTAAATTTATTGAGGCAGTCATCTGGAGGTTGGAAGAAAAAAATATTTTCCAGACTTTTCTCGCCGAAGAGTGGGAAACTATTAAGGCCAGCCAAAGTAATTCTGATGAATACGATTTTTGTGTGGCCGCCGCCCAACTCGGCTTAAATCCTTATCGTCTGTCCTCAAGCGAAGAAACCAGTATTTTGGAGGCCAGTGAACAAATACCCGCCGAGTTACTTAAAGACTTCTATTTAGCCAGTGAGATTGGCGAACTGTCGGCCCACATTAATTGGGTGAGACAAACTCTCGATACCATTCACTCAACCCATGGAAATAAGGCACTTTCTTCATTAATCGAATTACGAAAGAGTATTCCTGAGATTACTCCTAGACGGCCCTGGCAGGAAGGCTACGAATGTGCTAGAGACTTGCGAAAACGATTAAATGTGGGAAGCGATATTATAATCTCTTGGCAAGACTTTGATAGGTGTTTTCGACAACCAGAAGGTACTTGGAAAGAGACCATTACCTGCAAACCGCATTCGACTTTTGATGCGCTAATGAGTATCACCCAAAATTTGGCACCAGGTTTGGTGGTAACCAAGCCCAGAGAAGATTCCCAAAAATTTGCGTTGGGACGTGCGTTATTTGAATATTTGTATGCTAAACAGGATACTTCACTGATTTCCGTTGCCAGGTCGGAATCACAGAAACGTAATCGTGCTTTTGCGGCAGAATTTTTGTTACCTTGTGAAACATTACGGCAACATTTGCCGGGAAATATGGTGAGTGACCAAGACCTTGATGAGTTAGCCAGTAACTGGGTTATTTCCTCGCATGTGATTCGTCACCAAATTGAAAATCATCATCTCGCCCAAATCATTTTCTGAAACAGTTAATATGAAACTAGGATTTTTAGGCACCGGCCTCATGGGGCAACCCCTGGTGCAAAGATTATTAGAGGCCAAATTACCAGTCATCGCCTACAATCGTACTGCCGCAAAATTGCAATCGTTGCGAGAAGCGGGGGCAATCATTGCCGATTCGCCAGCCGTTGCCATTCGTGCTTCGGACGGTGTGATAAGTACTGAAGTAGCAATTTTCTCGTATTTTCTTTCGCTCCTCGCCCTCTGGGAGAGGGGCCGGTGGTCACTGCCATTAAGTTAAGGTAGTTAAGGTAGGGTGTATAAGCGAAGCGTCATACACCGAAACCTAAAATGGTGCATGACGCTATCGCTTATGCACCCTACATTAGCTTTCGATTCCTTAACTTAATGGCAGTGCCAGCTCAGAGGCAATGCCATTAAGTTAAGGTAGGGTGCGTCTTACGCACCATTCGGAAACTCGCACCGTGCCTAAGTGGTACGTGGGACGCACCCTACCAGTCGGGCCTAACTTAATGGCATTGCAGCTTAGAGGGTGGATTAAGCGAAGTGTACACACCCTCCAGACCTATATAGTAATATCCTCATCTAGTTGTCTCATAATGAGTTTGGCCAGCAGGGATAACACCCCTTCGAGGGGTGTTATCCCTCAGACTTTAAGTACAACAGTGGGTGAATATTACTATATGATCATAGAATAAGTATTCGGATCGATTTCCCCATCGCGCCAAAGTTTTTCGAACAGTAATAATAATTCTTTGGCCTTGGGACGATTTTTAAAATTCACGGTAGCCGCTATCGTATCGACATAAGGACGGTGCATGAAGCCAATCCCATCAACAATCATAAAAGTATCGGCGACCGATTTATGCACATCAGCCAGCCGGCGGAATTTCATCAGGCTCCCTAACCGTTTTCCTAAATGTAAGACTAAATGCCCACGCCGTGACACTTTTTGCGGATCGTGCAACAAAATTCGAATCTGTGAATAGCGACTACGCAATGCTAATGCTTCAATCGCATCTCGACACTCTTCGGTGTCATACACCAATGGATCAAAATCACGGCTTAAAATATCCAACTGTAATTCCGCTTGCTGAATCATAGCCACGGCAACTTGTTGATTTTCTTCTTCACTGGCACAAAGAAATTCTTCCTCGGTTTCTCCTAAGAGACATTGATCTAATTGACTAAAATCCATGAAAATTTCCCCCAGTTTAAAAAACTGTTATGAGTGTCATCAGTGACTACCGGTTAATTAGGTTAAAATTATTTAAGAATAAAGCAACTGATTGATATAATATGGCATAATGACCACTCATCATACGGTGGCTCATCAAATTTTATAATTCTGAATATTAGGATTAATGTCATATTTTGTCAATGGCTTTAATCATCAATGAGAGGAGTTTAATAATGGAAGGCAAAGAAAAATACATTGTGGTCATAGAAGCCTACGATAAACAATTAGCCAAAGTAGTCAACGAAAAAATCACTGAAGGTTATATCCCTCATGGCAATGTCGTGATTGCTTTTGACGAAACCGGCAAAATTAAGAATTATGTGCAAATTATGATGTTGAAAGGTAGTTAACCGTTTTCACTCGATCTTAGATTTCGATCTTAGATTTGACAACTTTTTGAAAGTTGTCAAATCTTACCCTTAACTCAACCACCCCCAACCCCTCCTTGGTAAGGAGGGGGGAAAGAGGGGTAGTCACTCCCCTCCTTACCAAGGAGGGGTTGGGGGTGGTGCGTAAGGCAAACCTTAACTAGGAAACCAGATTTACCCATGACTAAAACTTCTTACGACGAGATACCTTATACTAAATATGTCCACCAACAAACGGTGCCAGATAGTTTAGCTACATTCGCTACTTTATTGGGATTGCAACCCCCACCGGTGGAGCATTGTCGAGTATTAGAATTAGGTTGCGCTAGTGGTGTTAACACCATGGCGATGGCCATGCTTACCCCCCATAGTGAATTTATTGGCATTGATGCGTCGATTGAACAAATTAAGGAAGGACAATCCCATTCGCGTCAATTAGGATTGACGAATGTCAGTTTTCAGCATTTAAATATCATGGATCTGACACCAGAATTTGGCCAATTCGACTATATCATCGTCCATGGCGTATTTTCTTGGGTGCCCACCGCCGTGCGCGAACAGATTTTGTATATTTGTCGTCATAATTTGCAACCCAATGGCATTGCGTACATCAGTTACAATATTTCTCCTGGTTGGGATCTCAATAATGCACTCCGTAAAATGATGCTGTACCATACTCGTCAAATCGACAGTCATCAAGAAAAATTGCAACATTCCAAAGATTTGTTGAGATTTTTTAAAGGGGAGCTTAAAGAAAAATTTGACTCCTACAGTCTCTTTTTGCGGAAAGAATTGGAAACCGTTAGTGAATTGGAAGACAACTACTTATTCCATGAGTACTTGGAAGACCATAACGACCCGCTATTTTTCCACGATTTTATTGAATGGGCCACTCGTCATGGTTTGCAATACGTGGGAGACACCCGCTCACCTTTTAGTGCGTTTGAAGAATTGTCTAATCCCAATTCTCAGTTTAAATTGAATGTAGTGGAAACCGAGCAATATCTTGATTTTCTTCGCAATAACTGTTTTCGGGAAACCGTGTTATGTCAACAAGAGCAGACGGTAAACCGGCAATTATCTCCTCATACCATCGACCAGATGTATATTGCCGCTCCGCTCAAGCCAACTGCGCCTAATTTGTTGAGCGCGACGACGATAACTCCACAACCAGCCATGGCTCACCTGACGCAATTGGAAAAATTCGATAATCTAATGGGAGAAACCGTGATTTCCGTGGCTTCCCCATTATTAAAAGCGGTTTGTCTATGTTTAGGCGAAGTTTGGCCACAAACACTGCATTTTAGCGAGTTAATGCAACGAGTGAGTAAATTATTGCAACGGGTGTTAACCACAGAAGCGTATGAGCAGTGGATGTCAACCGACCATATTGACGAAGTCAAAATCACACTCATTGAATTTTTCTTGAAAAAGATTGTGGAATTGCATGTCTATCCGCCACAGTTTACTTTAACTCTCAGTGAGCGTCCATTAGCCAATCCACTGGCACGACTGCATAGTGAAGATTATAAAGAAGTGCCCAATTTACGTTGCGAAACCTTTCCGTTAAACTTCGAAAGTCGCTTGTTACTAAAATACTTAGATGGTACACATGACCGTCAAGCCTTGTCAAACCGAGTGCTACAAAGTATCAAGGAAGGTAAATTAATGCTTTATCAAGACGACACCAGTAAGCATATTGACGACTTGAGTCAAGACGAATTACAGACTTTTTTAGATAAGTATGTTGATAATATTTTGCAAAATTTGGCTCGTAAAGCATTTTTTGTAGCTTGAACTTAGATTTGACAACTTTCGAAAAGTTGTCAAATCTGGCCGTAGTTTAGATTTGACAACTTTCGAAAAGTTGTCAAATCTGACTCGAACTTAGATTTGACAACTTTCGAAAAGTTGTCAAATCTGGCTCGAACTTAGATTTGACAACTTTCGAAAAGTTGTCAAATCTGGCTCGAACTTAGATTTGACAACTTTCGAAAAGTTGTCAAATCTGGTTTCAAACCGTTGTCAAATCTGGTTTCAAACCGTTGTCAAATCTGGTTTTACCATCCTCCACTTACTAAATAACCACTATGCAAATTCTCATTATACGACATGCCCTAGCCGCCGACCGTGAAGAATTTATTCTCAGCGGACAAGCGGATGAATTACGTCCACTCACCGATAAAGGTAAAGAAAAAATGCGAAAAGCGGTACCGGGAATTTATTGCCTGGTCCCCAAATTACAAGCCATTGCCAGTAGTCCCTTCTTAAGAGCGCAACAAACGGCTGACTTATTGGCCACCGCTTATCCTCATATTCAACGAGATATTTTACCAGCCTTAGTCCCATTAGGGGCCATGACACAAGTGTTAAGTTATTTACAAGACCATGCACATACCACCCATACGATTGCTTTGGTTGGCCATGAGCCAGATTTAGGACAATTAGCGACTTGGTTACTGACGAATCAAGCGGATGACTGGTTTCCGTTGAAAAAAGGTGCAGCTTGTTTTTTAGAATTTGAAGAAAATGTTCAACCAGGAGAAGCGGTTTTAAGATGGGCGTTGACCTCAAATCAATTACAACAACTGAAAATTTGAGGAGTCAATTTTCGGAAGTTGCCCTCACCCCCGGCCCCTCTCCCAGAGGGAGAGGGGAAAAAACCACGGGTGCCGCTTGTCTCCCCTCTCCCTCTGGGAGAGGGGCCGGGGGTGAGGGTAAAACTAATTTTATCGGCACCTACTACTTAAAATAAGTTAACTCCTTATTATGAAACGTATATTTTTATTCATCATTACCAATCTTGCTGTTATTTTTGTACTCAATCTAACTTTAAGATTATTTGGAATAAACCATCTATTTTCGTCAGGAACACTCTATAGTCTCCTAATTTTTGCCCTGCTCGTTGGCATGGGAGGCGCCATCTTTTCCTTAGCCATTTCCAAATGGAGTGCGAAAGCGATGACGAATGCACAAGTCATTGAACAACCAACGACCGAAGTAGAACACTGGTTAATCGCCACCGTGCAACGACAAGCAACGGCCGCACAAATTGGAATGCCCGAAGTAGCCATTTATAATTCGCCGGATCTGAATGCGTTTGCCACTGGCATGAATCAAAATAATGCACTGGTGGCGGTCAGCACCGGTTTACTTGAGGGCATGAAGGCCGAAGAGGTAGAAGCCGTGTTAGCCCATGAAATCAGTCATGTAGCCAATGGTGATATGGTCACCCTGACTTTGATTCAGGGAGTAGTGAATACTTTCGTAATCTTCCTATCGCGAATAATTGGCCATCTAGTTGACCGAATGGTTTTTAAAAATGAGCGGGGGAGCGGAGTGGGTTATTTGGTGACTAGCATGTTGGCCGAATTAGTCATGGGGGTTTTAGCCAGCATTATAGTCCTCTGGTTTTCCCGACAACGTGAATTTCAAGCCGATGCGGGAGCTGCTAAGTTGGCCGGCGCCGAGAACATGATTCGTGCCTTACAACGTTTGCAACAGGCACAGAATGGTACACTCACAGACCAATTGGCAGCTTTTGGTATTCACCGCAGTCAGAGTAAAAGTTTGATACGGTATTTATTTTTAACTCATCCACCGTTGCCTGACCGGATTGAAGCATTACAAAAATATTTGCCCACCCCGGCCAACAATCTTTGATTTTCTCTATTCTAAGTACTGAAGCAAAAATTCGGCGGTATTTTCCCTCACCCCCGACCCCTCTCCCAGAGGGCGAGGGGAGTACGGCGGCACCAGTGTTTAATTTCGCCCCTCGCCCTCTGGGAGAGGGGTCGGGGGGTGAGGGGAAAATACCAGAAAATTTCTGCTTCAGTACTTATAATCAGGCCACCACCACAGGATTTAAGCGGCGGTTTCTAACTTCCAGAAAGATTAGAATTTTTTGGAAGTTATGAAGTCTGAGGGATAACACCCCTCGAAGGGGTGTTATCCCTGCTGGCTGGCAACCGCTCCCTTTCATCCCGTTCAAACCCCAATAATGGTATGTCCAATTGGCGCGTTAAAGCCAACACCTTAAATAATTCTCCCATCTCACTTGGTAAAATTAAGGTTTTCACTTGTTGCGCTAATCGTAAATAAGTGCTATCATTACCTGCATAATTTGCTAACAACCCCGTTAAACCACAGGCCAACAGAAAATTAGCCTGACTGGTATAGCCCGCAACCTGTAAACCGGCGGCCTGCGCCGCTTCAGCAACTGCGGTAAAATCAACATGTGCGGTTAAATCTTGCAGTCCAACCAAAATCAAAGGTTCCGTATGAGCATAGTGACGGTAATGACACATCAAAGTGCCTTGATGACGCTGTGGATGATAATATTCATTTCTAGGAAAACCATAGTCTATTAGCAAAATCAGACCCTTAGATAAAATATCGGCCACCGCTTGTAGCCAACCAGGGATCATTAGATTGACTTCGGAGACATAAGGCACCGGTAGTTGTGGCCGTAAACTTTCGACCATTTCTCGTAACTGTAACTGAGGCGTGGGTAAAAGGTGCCATACCAACTGTTGGGTCTGATCGTAACCCACAAAAAATTCTAATACCTCTTGCGCTTCCAATTGGAAACGATGGACTGGCATCGCATCTAACACTTCATTCGCTAAAACAATGCCTTGCAACGGCTGACTGGGCAAAGAGTCGAGCCAATGAACCAGTGAATATAGTTCAGGGGTGTGCAAAGTTAACGTGGCTTGTTGACGCTGACGTAACTCCGCACTGAGCTCTAAAATGTAATACCGCGTCGGCAAACACTGTAAACGTGCCAATTCTTTTAAAATTTCCGCCGCCATTAGACCGCTGCCGGCACCAAATTCTAAAATAACGCCTTCAGTTAATTGTGCTAACACCGGTTGACACTGCCGGGCCAGACACTGAGAAAAAAGAGGAGACAATTCCGGCGCAGTCACAAAATCGCCAGCCGCACCAAATTTACGAGTACCGGCACTGTAATAACCTAATCCTGGCGCATACAACGCCAGCCGCATAAACTCGGCAAAAGAGATTAGGCCATTCGTCTGATCAATTGCCTGTCGAATCGATGCCAACAAGCGTTGACTATGAGCGAGAGCCTCTGGCGTGGGAGGAGGAAGAGCAGAAATAGTCATAGTTATGATTTATAATTCAATTGGTTATACTAGAATCTTAGATTTGACAACTTTCGCAAAGTTG
>DZAL01000033.1:0-28570 GCA_022729575.1 Thiomargarita sp. | reverse complement strand
TCAAATCTGCCTAAAATCTTAGATTTGACAACTTTCGCAAAGTTGTCAAATCTGCCTAAAATCTTAGATTTGACAACTTTCGCAAAGTTGTCAAATCTGCTTAAAATCTTAGATTTGACAACTTTCGCAAAGTTGTCAAATCAAAGTTGTCAAATCTTGGCACTAATGGAGACCATAATGCAATACCCAATCGCGCAAGCACTGAGAAAAATCATTGATTCACACAATTTTAACAATAACGACGGCTGTTCTTGCCTAATTTCAGATAAAGAACCTTATCCTTCCAATGAGGGATTGTTATTATGGTTTTCTTCGAAAACTCGAATTGAGACGAAAATCCAACTGTTTCAATCACCTCCGCGAATTCGTCGAATGGAGGAAATGCTCAATTTACCAGAAAAAAAGTATGTTAACTTATTTTTCGGTTATCTGGAAGAATTTTTAAATACTCTGCGAGAAATCGGTTTTGAGAACATTGGCAAAGGAGTAAACTTGTTTGGCAAAGGCAAACTATTCAATGTGAAAATAGACTTTGAGTTATTTGAACATAACCCAGAAGCCCTCAAAGAATTTGAGTTGATTACTCTCAACAATCCTATTGTCAAATTTGTTGAAACACAAGGTTATTTCACCTGCACTAATCGCGAACTTATGGTCTGGGAGGAGTTTGCCAGTGGCGTTGATTTCAGCGTGATCGCCTCCGAAACCATGTCGCTCAAACCAGCCAATGAAACCAAAGAGACTGGTAAACCTCGCCGCGGAACGAAGACCACCGCCAAAGAGAGTACCAGCGAAACTGTTGCTGAAAATAAAACTAAGGTCATCATAAACATGGAAACCAATTCTCTAGCCAACAAAGTGGTTTTAATTACCGGCAGCAGTCGTCGTATTGGAGCTGCCATTGCACATAAACTACATGCCGCCGGCATGAAATTAGCTATTCACTACCATCACTCCGAAATTGCTGCTCATGCGTTACAAGCCGAATTAAATAATCAACGGACCGGCTCTGTATTATTATTGCAAGCAGACCTATTGCAAGTATCTAAACTGATACGCATGATACAACAAATTATCGAATATTATGGACGCTTAGATGTCTTAGTCAATAATGCCTCGATTTTTTACTCAACCCCCATCAGTAAAGTTGAAGAAAGTGAATGGGAAGAATTATTAGGCACTAATTTAAAGGCACCGTTTTTTCTCTCACAAGCCGCCGCACCTCATCTAAATGCGACCCAAGGTTGCATTATTAACCTGGCCGATATTCACGCCGAGCGGCCCTTAAAGTCTTACTCCGTCTATAGCATCGCCAAAGCCGGTGTGGTCATGCTCACTAAAACTTTAGCGCGAGAGCTTGGACCAAGCGTGCGGGTCAATGCCATCTCTCCTGGCGCTATTCTATGGCCCGAAAATGACATGGATGAAGTCACCAAACAACGAATCATTTCCAACACCGTCTTGAAACGAGCCGGCACCGCAGAAGACATTGCACGTACAGTTTTATTCTTAATTCGTGATGCCGACTATATGACCGGTCAAGTCATTACCATAGACGGAGGACGTACCTTGAGTCAATAATTGGCACCGATTTGACAACATTTAAAAAGATTTGACAACTTTCAAAAAGTTGTCAAATCTGAACTCGAACCCAGGAAAAATTTAACTTGTCTAAGATAATTCAATCTATTCGTGGGATGAACGACCTTCTACCCACCCAAACACCACTTTGGCGACACGTCGAAACCACCCTTCGTACTGTACTAGAAACCTACGGCTATCAAGAAATTCGGACCCCGCTGTTAGAAGCTACCGAATTATTTAGCCGCTCGATTGGTGAGGTCACTGACATTGTAGAAAAAGAAATGTTCAGCTTTACCGACCGTAACGGCGACAGCTTGACCCTACGACCCGAAGGCACCGCCTGCTGTGTACGCGCCGGCATTGAACACAGTTTATTTTATAACCAAGTACAACGTCTATGGTACATGGGACCCATGTTTCGTCATGAACGACCCCAACAAGGACGTTATCGACAATTTCATCAAATCGGCGCCGAAGCCTACGGTCTATCAGGATCCGACATCGATGCCGAAATAATTGCAATGACCGCACGTTGTTGGCGACAATTAGGCCTGAGCGATTTACAGTTGCAAATTAACTCGCTAGGCTCAATCGCCGCACGCGCCGCCTATCGTTCACAATTAGTCAGTTATTTATCTGACCATCCTAACCAATTAGATGAAGACAGTCAACGCCGATTACACACCAACCCGTTACGGATCCTTGACAGCAAAAACCCAAATATGCAAGAATTAGTCACTAACGCCCCACAACTACTAGACTATTTAGATGGAGAATCCCAAGCTCACTTCGCAAATTTGAAGCAACTACTTGAGCAGTTAGGAATTTCTTATCAAATTAATCCACGCTTAGTACGAGGATTAGACTACTACAATCGCACAGTATTTGAATGGGTCACGCCACACTTAGGTGGCCAAGGGACAATATGTGCAGGCGGACGCTATGATACCCTGGTGGAACAAATCGGAGGAAAACCTACACCAGCCATAGGTTTTGCCATAGGAATTGAACGATTAACCTTATTATTGGCACCAACTGAACACCACTTGGATAACTCAGCACCCCATGCCTACTTAATTTTAGTAGGTGAAGCCGCCATTTCTCAAGGTTTTCGTCTTGCTGAAGGGCTACGTGATACACTACCACAATTGCGCCTGTTAACGCACTGTGGAGGCGGTAAATTCAAAAATCAGTTCAAACAAGCCGATAAAAGTGGGGCCCGGTTAGCCATAGTGATAGGAGAAGAAGAGATAATACAACAACAAGTCACGATAAAACATTTACGGGAGGAAAAACCACAAATTCGATTACCACAAACTGAAGTGAGTGGTTATTTGAAGACCGCTTTGGGCAATTTTACTGGCATCAACTGAAGTGAGTAATGACCGGAATCCAAAGTAAACGTGCTAGACTCGCGGAACAACGGGCTACTGCCGAAACCAAAGCACGACAAGTGGCCGAACCACGGGCGACCGTCGAAGCTCAAGCCCGACAAGTGGCCGAACCACGGACCCAAGCCTTGGAAGCCGAGTTAGAACGTTTAAAAGCACTGTTAGCAAAGTCATAAACGAAATATGTATTGATTAATTTGTTTCGGAGTAATAAACTTTAAAGTTTGTTACATTCTCTATTTTATTATCAACCAAGGAAAATTACCATGGCAGTTTACGAATCTGAACAAGAACAATTAGAATCCATTAAAAAATGGTGGAAAGAAAACGGCGCGTCTATAGTCATGGGACTCGTGCTAGGACTCGCATTACTATTTGGCTGGCGTGGCTGGCAAGGCTATATCAGCACACGAGCCGAATTAGCCTCCGGTCTATATGAACAAGTTTTGCGAAATTTGGAACAAAATAAAGCCGAGTTAGCACGTCAAGTGGCAGCTCCCCTGTTATCAGAATACGCTGGCAGTCCATATTCGGTATTGGCGCAACTCAACTTAGCGGCCCAAGATTTAAAAGAGGGCAATACCAATTCCTGCCATGCTCGCTTACAATGGGTGATAGACCGCAACACCTTACCTGAAGTGACTCACCTCGCGCGAATGAGAAAAATCAAGCTATGGTTATCCGAAACTAAACTTGATGAGGCTAAAAAATTACTGGCCAGCGTCACTGACAAAGGACGTTTTATTGCTGCTTATACCGAATTAAGCGGTGATATTGCGCTTCTGCAAAATCAACGCCTAACGGCCCGTACTGCTTATGAAGAAGCATTGAAATTAGGGGATGAACTCTTTTCCTCAGAAGAGAAATCACTGGTGCAAATGAAACTAGATAATTTAGGTGCCAAAAAAGTAGGCATGGTGGAAGCCAATTTGCCAGTCGCGTTACCGGCGGAAACTAAGACTGCGGTTGATGCTTCCTCTTCTACTAACACCGAATCGGTTACCCCAGCGAAAGAAGCTGTCAAGCCGTCGGAGTCGGCACCTAAAACCGTTTCTACGGAAACTGAAGCCGTGACTAAACCCACTGATTCTACTACTGTGCCAAAAATCGAGGAAAAAGCGGCCACTACCACTGAAACGCCTGATAGTTCAAAGCCGTCTGCTAAGTCTATTGCTCCAATTAACACTGAAGTAACACCCCCGACCGTCAACACTGAGAGTACCATTGCCCCAAGTGAACCAAAAATTGAAGTCGACACTACCTCTTCAATTACCACTGAAGTCCAACCAACGTCTCCGCCAACGGTCGCGCCGGTGACGACCGAAGAGCCGCCGGTAACTGAAGTCACTATGCCCACTGCGGTGGCACCAGAAAGTGCTCAAATGCCTAATCCAGCAACTATCACACCACCACCGGCAATGGCACCGCCCGGGTTTGAGCAACCTGCCACGGTGATGCCGGCGCCAGCAGAAGTTGGACAACCCTCACCACCAGTGATGATGCCTAACCAGCCTGATTCGACTGGGTCAATGCCACCGATGTCGTCCGTACCCCCGCAACCACAGGGAATGCCAAATGTGACCTGGCAGCAACCACCAGCGCCCAATCAACCGTTTGCGGCATCGCCGGTGATGCCTAATCCCAACTGGCAAACTAACCAACCAGCGCCTCAATCGCCATCAATGACACCTAATGCACCCTGGCCAACGATGCCTGGTCAACCCTATTCAGTGCCAGCCGGGCAACCCTCTTATCCACCCAATGCACCTTGGCCCTCGTCGATGCCGAATCAACCTTATTCGATGCCAGCCGAGCAACCCTCTTATCCACCCAATACACCTTGGCCAACGATGCCTGGTCAACCTTATTCGATGCCATACGGGCAACCACCTTATCCACCAAATACCCCAGGTGGTCAGCCCTATTCGCAAAATCCTTATGGCTACGCTCCTCCTGCGGCGCCAGCTCAACCTAATCAATATCAATCTAATCAATAAAATATCTGACCAGAGGTGGTTGTGGGATTTACTTACGCACCACCACCCCTAGCCCCTCCTTGCTAAGGCGGGGAATCTCCACGGCGAGTTAGGTGGTGTTTACTCCCCGCCTTACCAAGGAGGGGTTGGGGGTGGTCATGCGTAAGGTGATTGGCTTAAACCATCCTCTGGTCAGACCTGGAAAGCTGGGAAACTTTGAGATTACTATGGCTACGATTCTTGAACATACTCGCTGGCTAATGCTGTTGAGTTTATCGCTACTATTAACCGGTTGTAGTTGGTTCGGCAGTAAAGACAACACTCAGTCACCGGCACCCCTAGTCGAATTTAGTCCCACCGTTTCGCTCAAGACTCTATGGACCGCAAACGTGAAAGGGGGAGCTAATCAAAATGACTTCAAATTAGTTCTTAGTGTGGCTGACCACGAAGTGTTTACAGCCTCACCCAAAGGCTATGTCACCGCGTATGACTTTCGCAATGGTCATTCACTCTGGCAAACTGCACTAGACGTAACCATTGCCGGCGGTCCAGGCGTAGGCGAAGGCCTGGTTATCGTAGGGAGCAATCACGGCGACGTGATAGCATTGTCGACCACCGACGGTAAACTACAGTGGCAAGTCAAGGTTTCTAGTGAAATCTTAGCCGTGCCTCAAATCAGTCAGGGAATAGTGGTCGTGCGTACTATCGACGGCAAATTATTCGGGTTAGCAAGTCAAACCGGTCAACGGTTATGGGTATATGAACGTAATGTACCTCTCCTTACTTTACGCGGCACCAGCACGCCTCTGATCACCGACGACCATCTCATAGTGGGCCTGGATAATGGCAAATTAGCACTGTTAGAGTTGCGCACCGGTAAATTATTATGGGAAATGACCGTTGCTGTAGCCCATGGTCGCACCGAATTGGAACGGATGGCAGACATTGATGCGGACCCGAAAGTAGCAGAGCAAATTATTTATGCCACCAGTTATCAGGGACGTACCATTGCCGCCGACCTAAGTCATGGACAACTACTATGGGAGCGCGACATTGCTTCTTATGCGGGACTAGATATTGACGCGGACAAGGTGTATGTGAGTGATAGTCAAAGTCAGTTGTGGGCACTGCAACGCGACACCGGGGCGACCATTTGGAAACAAGATAAATTGCAAGCCCGCGGCCTCACGGCCCCGGTAATCTTCAATAACTACGTGATAGTTGGCGATAACGAAGGCTATGTCCATTGGCTCCGCCGAGAAGATGGTCAATTTGTCACGCGCTATAACGCCGGTGATAGTATTTTAGTCCCTCCGCTAGTGATTGAGGATACCATCTTAATTTATACCCGCGGTGGAGAATTGATAGCTTTGCAAATGGAATCCTAATCACCGACTAAGATTTGACAACTTTCAAAAAGTTGTCAAATCTGAACGTTGATTAAGAGTTGACAACTTTCAAAAAGTTGTCAAATCTGAACGTTGATTAAGAGTTGACAACTTTCAAAAAAATTGTCAACTCTGAACGTTGATTAAGAGTTGACAACTTTCAACCAGTTGTCAACTCTGAACGTTCAACCAGTTGTCAAATTTGAACCTAAACTTGATTAACCTATGGATATGAAAATTTTCCAAAATTTAAACATTCGTACCAAGTTAAGCCTGTGGATTATTTTAATTATGGTCAGTTTTATGGTGACGATAACCATCAGTGTTTATCATCAGGTAACTCTTGAATTTGAAACCCATAGTGCCGAAATTTTGGAGGACAAACAGGCGGAAATTGCGGCAAAAACTAAATTAGTTTATCAATTGGCCCGCAAAATTTATCAAGAAGATTCCAAAATTGAAAATATTGAACAACTCTACAAACCCAAATTGGTGGCCGCCATCGATACCACCTTAAGTATTTTGACCACCGCGCATCAGCAGTTAAAAACCCAGGGAGTAGCAGAGGAAGTCATTCGCCGTCAATTACAAGATTATTTGCGGAAAGTGCGCTATGATGATGGTACAGGCTATCTATTTGCTTTTGATTTCAACGCGACTGTAGTTGCTCATGGCGAGCCCGAATTAGAGGGTAAAAATTTATTGAATTTACAAGATACTAAAGGTAAATATTTTATTCGTGACATGATAGCAATTGGCAAGTCCAGTGGCCATGGATTTGTCAATTATTATTGGAATAAATTGGGTTATACCAAGCCCCAATTAAAACTGTCTTACCTGAAATTATTTAAACCTTATAATTGGATTTTGGGTGCAGGAATTTATGTGGAAGACCTCAAAGCGGCACAGCAAGAGAGAATTGCTGACTTAATTATCAATGCTCATTATGACATCGGAAATACTCAAAATAATTATTTTTTTGTGTTAGACTCTAGGGGAGCGACCATTCGTCACGGTGGTTTTCCTCAACTCGATGGCGTTGACTCCACACAGTTTAAAGATTCTCAAGGTAAATTGTTTGTGCAAGAATTTGTCAAAGTCGCCAATACCACGGGACATGGATTCGTCTATTATATGTGGCCAAAAGTGAACAATGGTAAAGTGTCCCAAAAAATTTCTTATGTGCATCGTTTCGAACCCTTTAATTGGATAATCGGCACGGGAGTTTATTTAGACGAGATTGGCATTACTGAAGCGATACAAGAATTAAAACAACATGCCACGGAGCAAATTCGCTCTATCATAGTGACGGGCACGATTATTCTCGGATTAGGGATATTCTTGACAATCTGGTTAGTGCACTTCATCATGACACCCTTGCTACAAGCGAAACAAGCGGCTGAAGCTATTGCACGGGGTAATTTTACGACGCAGTTACCCTACCAAGCTCAAGATGAAGTTGGGCAATTGATAAATGCTTTGAATCTGATGGCAAACCGATTGCAAGAATATTTTGCAAAATTGGATATTCAAAATCAAGAGTTACAAGAATTAAATCGTTTAAAAGATGTCTTCTTAACGGAATTAGAGGAAAAACGTATACAATTGCAAGAAAAGAATACGAAGTTGTTTCAATTAAATCAGGACAAAAATGAATTTTTAGGCATTGCGGCGCATGACTTGAAAAACCCGTTGCAAGCCATTCAAGGCTCGGCCGAGTTAATCGAAACCAGTTTTGACGAATTTACTCAAGAAGAAGTTATTGAGTTTGCCAAAATCATTGGTATCAGTGCGCAACGAATGTTTGAATTGATTACAAATTTACTAGACGTGAATGCCATTGAATCTGGAAAATTCAACGTCTCTTTGAAACCCGTTGAGATATTACCACTGTTACAACAATTGGTGAAATCATATCAGGACCGTGCCAAATTAAAAGAAATTCAATTACAGTTGAACATTTCCGTAACTCCGTCTGAAGTGGTGGTCGATGAAAACCTGACCTATCAGGTGCTAGATAATTTAATTTCTAATGCGATAAAATATTCGCCCAGAGGTAAACAGGTTTGGATACGACTAACTTCAACCGATAATTCAATTCAATTAAATAACAGTTCAATTCGATGTGAAATCAAAGATGAAGGACCAGGATTGAGTGTAGTTGACCAACAAAAACTGTTTGGTAAATTCACTCGTTTAACTCCTCAACCCACTGCCAATGAACATTCCACTGGTTTAGGATTATTTATTGTCAAGCATCTAGTAGAAATGATGAATGGTAAAGTGTGGTGTGAAAGTGAAAAAGGGAGAGGAGCCACGTTTATCGTCGAATTTCCCCAGATTTGACAACTTTAAACCAGTTGTCAAATCTAAGGCCAGTTTGGGAAGATAATTGAGGAGATAATAAATATGAAATTCATTGAATGGTCCGACGAATACAGCGTTAAAATTGAACAATTCGATAATCAACATCAACAACTGGTGAATATTATCAATCGAGTGTATGAAGCTACGACCAATCAAGCCGAGAAAAGTGTAATTAGACGAATTTTTGTAGAATTAGCTGAATATACCAGTTATCATTTTAAAGCGGAAGAAGAGTTATTAAGAAATTGTCACTATCCAGACTTTGATCGGCACCGACGACAGCATGAAGAGCTAGTCGTGCAACTATTAGAATTGCAAATGCGCTTTCGGAAGGGCACCATGACGATTTCAGAGGACATGCTAAATTTTCTGAAAAACGACTGGTTGCTGAAACATATTGTGTTAGCAGATAAAGAATATTCAACCTTTTTAAATAACCAAGGATTATCTTAACTCGCCTTACGCACTAAGTCAACCACCCCCTGCCCCTCCTTAGCAAGGAGGGGAGTGACTACCTCAATGCCATTAAGTTAAGCTGCGTTGGAGTCCAAACCTTCAGATTTGGACAGATTTGGACGAGATTGGTCAAGGTAAGATGGCGTTGCCAAATCTGAAGATTTGGACTCCAACGCCGGTTCCTCCTTATTAAGGTGGCTACTCCTCTTTCTCTTGTCAAGGAGGGGACGGAGGTGGTTGTGCATAAGGTGAGTCTTAACTTAGCACGGTAATAGAAATGTGGTTAGGTCCTTTAATGATTGATTTAGCAGGTCTCGTATTAACCGAAGAAGAGCGAGAATTATTGCAACATCCGTTAGTTGGCGGGGTGATTCTATTTGCCCGTAATTATGAATCACCCGCGCAAATGAGTGCGTTGACTACGGCCATCCGAGCGTTGCGTTCTCCTCCTTTATTGATTGGCTGTGACCATGAAGGAGGTCGCGTACAACGATTTCGGCCAAGTTTTACTCCCTTGCCAGCTCTCGCGCAATTGGGAAAATACTATGAGCATGATTGTCAAGCCGCTTTAACTTGTGCTCAACAGATAGGATGGCTTTTAGCGGCAGAGTTACTGGCCGTTGGGGTGGACTTTAGTTTTGCACCGGTCTTGGATTTAAACCGTGGTATCAGCACCGTGATTGGGGACCGCGCATTTCATGCGAATCCAGATATTGTCACCGCGTTAGCCCAAAGCATGATCATTGGAATGCAGGGAGCCGGCATGATAGCAGTAGGTAAACATTTTCCTGGACACGGCTCCGTGGTCGCCGATTCTCATTATGCGGTGCCGATTGACGAGCGTAGTTGGGAGGAGATTAGACAGACTGATATGGTGCCGTTTGTGCATCTAATTAAACACGGATTAGCAGCAATTATGCCCGCTCATGTTATTTATTCGCAAGTGGATAAACAACCGGCGGGGTTTTCTCATCGTTGGTTACAAGAAATTTTACGGGAGCAACTAGATTTTCCAGGCGTGATTTTCAGTGACGATATTAGTATGGCTGGAGCCGCCGTGATCGGCGATGCGTTAACCCGAGCGCAAGCAGCGTTGGCCGCTGGATGTGATATGGTCTTGATTTGCAATGACCGGCCGGCGGCTCTTCAAGTTATTAATAATTTAGGCGAGTATTATTCCACAACTTCACCGCAACGCTTGTTACACCTGCAAGGTGTTAACGCCATGACTTGGGACTGTCTTCCCGCTAATGAACAGTGGCAACTTGGGCAACAAGCCTGTGTTACAATTACTTCAGGAAAGATTTGACAACTTTTTTAAAGTTGTCAAATCTAAACACTTAGTTATTACCATGATTGATGAAACTACAATAGATTGGCAGTGCATCACGGCCCATATTAGCAAAGCCAGTGGCCAAGATTTTAACATCCAAACGCGCTACACGGTCACTGGGGGTTATAATAACCTAGCTTATCGTTTGGAAGGAATGGGACTCAATTATTTTGTTAAAGTTAATACTCGTGACCGGTTTGATCTATTTGCGACTGAAGCCGCCAGTTTAGCTGAGATTGGGCAAACCGCGGTGATTAAAGTGCCAATGCCATTATGTTGGGGCACTTCCAATGGACATGCGTATTTGGTGATGGAATATGTCGCGTTACGCAGTGACTATACTCAATCGGCCACCATGTTATTAGGACAACAGTTAGCCGTCATGCACCGCGTGTCAAAAGTACCGTTTGGCTGGTATAGCCATAATTATATCGGCACGAATTTGCAAGTTAACCCATTAGAAAATGACTGGGTTACTTTTTGGCGAAAACATCGTTTAGAGTTTCAACTATCGTTGGCACAGCGTAACGGTTATGGTGGTCAGTTGCAACAACAAGGAGAACGTTTATTGGCTGATTTAGGATTATTTTTTAGTAACTATCAACCGTTTTCGTCATTATTGCATGGTGATTTACGATTAGGTAATTATGCCATTGATATGCAAGGACAGCCTGTGTTATTTGACCCAGCGGTGTATTATGGAGACCGGGAAACTGATTTAGCGATGACCGAATTATTTGGAGGCTTCCCAGCCGATTTTTATGCAGCTTATCAAGAACGATGGTCTCTGGACCCTGGGTATTCGGTACGAAAGAATTTGTATAAATTATATCATCTATTGAATCATTTAAATTTGTTTGGCGGAACTTATTTAGGGCAAGCGGAAAGGATGATAGCTTCGTTATTGAGTGAATTGTAATTCAAGATTTGACAACTTTCAAAAAGTTGTCAAATCTAAGTTCGAGATTTGACAACTTTCAAAAAGTTGTCAAATCTAAGTTCGAGATTTGACAACTTTCAAAAAGTTGTCAAATCTAAGTTCGAGATTTGACAACTTTCAAAAAGTTGTCAAATCTAAGTTCAAGATTTGACAACTTTCAAAAAGTTGTCAAATCTAAGTTCGAGATTTGACAACTTTCAAAAAGTTGTCAAATCTAAGTTCGAGATTTGACAACTTTCAAAAAGTTGTCAAATCTAAGTTCAAGATTTGACAACTTTCAAAAAGTTGTCAAATCTAAGTTCGAGATTTGACAACTTTCAAAAAGTTGTCAAATCTGGTGCGGTCAAGATTTGACCAAACACAATCGTGCCATCAATCAACTCATATCCCACGAATACCTGCATAGTCCCCAAAATACCAGCCAGGCTACCTTGGAATACCTCCACCGTCAAACTATCGCTTAATGTGACATTCTTTTGCGCCGGTACTAGCATATCCGGTTGAAAGTCCCACGGTTGCCAAGTTTTATTGGGCAATCGCATATAGCTTAACATTCCCTCCGCCGTTGGATATACCGCCACCATCACCACATCTACTATTTGAGTAAGATGGCTATAGTCCGGTGTGATAGTCGCCATCACCTTCATTTCACCAGTATCCATGGTTTGGGTTTGAGACTCAAAATAGGCACGAGTTTCTACTTTGGTCTCGGTGCCAAAACTACGACTATTGGCAATCCAAAACCGTGGTGATGGTTTCCCTTTTCCGTTGAAAATAATAGTTCCATCCGGCAAACGATAACCGACATACAGAGTATATTCTCCCGCCGAGAAGCCTGACAAGTTTAGCTCAAATGACTGTGCCAAAATGGCCGGCAGAGTGTCAATTTGACCGGCAGCCACGAGGTTAGCGGGGTTGCCATCCCAAGATTGCCATGCAGTTGAAGCCTCTGGTTTGGCTCTGAGACTTGGACATAATCCAGTATCTATATAAAAATCCTTCATCGCTGCATCATTACAATCTACCGTAGAGGAAATTTCATCACCTGGAGTTGTCTCCGTATCAGACGGACTATCATCATGGTCGGTATCTTCTTTGTCAGTGGTGGCAGTTGAGTCATCTGAAGAGGTCGACGGCTCGGTTGCCTCATCCTCTGAACTTTTACCATTGTCAGCAGTCACTGAAGGTGTTGAGGAAGTGTCTATAGTATCGTCTCCTACCACATCAAACGGATTACCAACATCGGGCACTTCTGGATTGTTTGGAATAGTTATCGCAGTGGCGGTCAATTCCTTAAGCATCCAAAACTCTCCCGCCGCCCCATTCACTCCACGACGTGCCAACGCCACTATCAACTCTGCACTCTGACCTTTTAGCATGGCTGATGCCAGGTTCACCGAGGCCGTCAATTTATCAGTGGGCAGTAACACCAAATTACCCGATGGCGTGGATTGCAGATTAATCTCCAGACGTGCATCAATCTCCTCAACAGGCTTACCATCGGCATTAATCGCACTCACATTGGGATTCAGCACTTTCTCATTATTTGGCAATTGACAAAGACCATCTTCTCTCAGGTCCAGCCAACATAGTGCGGCTAAGGTACCAGGTTTTAAGACCTTAATTTGTACCGATGCCTGATGACCGGCGCAGTCAATTAAACTGAGATGGGTATTTCCCGGTTGTCGCGGCGTTAATTTCAATTGCGTTAATCCCGCTTCCGTATAAAATGGCAAGTCAACAGTGACTATTTTCGGCTCTGGCACTTCTTGCAATTCAATCTTACCTTGACCGCCTTTAATGAACAACGATAACAACTCCTCATCTTCCATGAAGGTTATCGTTTGCGTCGGGGGTTGGAAGTCCAATTTTTCATCCGCTTGACATTCTGGATGATTAATCACTTCAATCTTGATTTCTGCGGTATGATTGCACTCATCACCCAAAGTCAATTGCGTTTCACCAAGCGTTCGCGGCACCAATTCTAACTGCGTGGTCTTGGTTTCTGCATCGGCATAAATGGGCAATTTCAGTGAAATTATCTCTTCATTGGGCATGGTAGTAGGCATTACGCGACCTTGTCCCCCCTTAAAAGTTAAGGTGAGCGGTTGGTCGGCAATTCCCAAGGTAATATTTCTAGTCGCCGGTTCAAAGGCGGGTGAATCCAGACATTTATCCACGTCTTCAACCACCACGATTTTGACGGTGGCTTGATGACTGGCGCAATCTTCCAACGTTAATTCAGTTTCACCTACACCCTTTGGAGTCAAACTTAAACGTATGCCACTATCTTCTTTAGCTAAGACCGCCGCCACTACAGTTGACTCTGGTGACTTCGTTAAAGTCGTTTCACCTTGTCCACCCGTAAAGGTCAACGTTTGCTCGGAATCAGTTAACTTCAAAGTTACCGTTTGTTGCTCAGGAGACAATGCCAAGGTAGCATCAGGGGTACATTTATCATCATCATCCTTAATAGTGACCACCACCTCACTAGGCGTTCCCAATTCAGCATTCCCCACTGGGCTAGTCAATTGCAATTTCAACTCCTCTGGCAAATCTCCTTCCACTTCGGTGTCATCGATAATAAACACCAAAATCGATTTATCCGCAGTATCGCCATCGACCCAAGTTAAATGATTATCCAGGGGCGACAATATCACAAAATCTTGGCCCACAGTGGCACTACCAGTGATTGAGTAACCTATTCCCACCTCTCCTTGACTCCCGTTTTGACGAGTTAGCCCAATAGTGACTAGATGACCTTTAACCACTTGACCGGAAGGTAACGTAGTAGAAATCTCACCATATTCATTTTCGGCGAAACTGGCTTGGGTAAATTGTAGTTGGCTAGGCGGTAGTTTTATGGCAATACCGCCTTGGCTCGTCATATTACCATTGCTATCAGCATCGGTCATGGTTAAAGTGACGGTCACTACCGACTGTTTAGCAATTTTATCTGGCTCAAAAGTGGCCGCCGGTAACTCTTGCCATTGCCCAGTGGTACTGTCATAGTGGCGATAGACTGCTCCTTTAGGAACTTCAGTGAGGCCATGATAATACTCGGTGACTGTCGGCTTGACTTGACCACATTGGGTTAGCTCAAAACTCACCAAACCGTATGGGAAGTTATAGGCAGCATCCAGCGGTAACTCCTTCTGCTCAATCATTCGCACCGCTTGAAATTGACAAGTCGCCGGTTGAACCTCTAAGGTCAAATACTGACCGTCTGACCGTAGCATGGAAACGACATTGGCTTGTGTACTATCTGCGGTATCATCATCGTTGCCATCGCCGTTATTGGGAGCCGCATTTTCTAGGTCGTTGTTGATGCCATCACCGTCCTGGTCAGTAGTTATTTCAGTAACAAACAGAGCGGTACATATTTTATCTGCATCGACCATCACCTTGGTAGAAACTGAGGACTCCTTGCAATCCCCTTCCCAACCGATAAACGTGTTTGCTGGGTCAGCGATAAGCGTCACGGTTTGTCCAACCGAGTAAGCATAACTACATTGACCTGAAGTGCCACTCTCGGCATTACCAAGGCAAGCAATACCCGCCGGGTCACTGGTTACGTTGCCGGTGCCAATAATGTTCACTTGCAACTGAGGATCCTTGGGAGGAGAAGCAAACACGGCCTGACACGTTTTACCCTTATCCATCGTCACCTTGGTAGGATTTTCCGACCCTTCACAATCTCCTTCCCATTTAACAAAAGGTGATTCAGCGGCGGTCGATGTGGCCGTTAATGTCACTTCAGTATTGTTGGAAAATGGGGTTTGACAATGGTCAGGGCAATCAATTCCAGTTGGCTCGCTAACCACTTTACCAGTACCAGTGACGTTAACTTGCAAATAATTAGTATCGTCATCAGCAAACATGGCTTGACACGTTTTACCCTTATCCATCGTCACTTTGGTAGGATTTTCCGACCCTTGACAATCTCCTTGCCAATTGACAAAACGAGAATTAGCGTCTGTCGGCGTAGTGGCCGTTAATGTTACTTCAGTCGTGTTAGAGAATAGGGTTTGACAATGGTCAGGGCAATCAATTCCAGTTGGCTCGCTGATCACTTGACCTTTCCCGGAAACTTCGATAGAGAGAGTTTTGTCCGGGGTCTCTATTCTAAAAGTAGCCGTGCAAGTTTTATCTTCACTCAAACTAACCGCTACCGTTGGATTGGTGGTATCCGCTTCACAATTATTACCACTCCACCCAGCAAACTCCCAGCCACTCTTCGCAATAGCCTTTAACGTGACCGTTTCATTACTCGGATAACGCTGACAACCAGTACGACCAGAATCACATGCTGTCCCCAAGGGAGCAACAGTGACCTCACCGTTACCTTCAGTATTCACTTGCAAATCGTAACTTACCTCTTCTTCAAAAACCACCTGACAAGACTTTTCCTTATCCATCGTCACCTTGGCAGAGTTTTCCGAGCCTTGACAATCTCCTTGCCATGCTTTCAGTTTCCAACCCTCATCGGCACTGGCCAACAACTTGGCTACGCTGCCTTTAGGATAACTTTGGCAGGTATCACTACTTGGATTACAGGCTTTCCCACCCGTGGTCTGAAAAGTCACGGTGCCATTTCCTTCGACTGAAGTGGTCAACGAATAATAAAACTCCACCTTTTCAAAAGTAGCCGTACACGTTTTATCGGCAGTTATGGTGAGCGTAGTTTGAGCTTCAGTGCCAACACAATCGTCAGACCAACCGGTGAAAATTGAACCCGTATCCGGCACTGCCATCAGTGTGATTGGAGTCCCCTTGAGAATCTTTTGACAATCCGTGCCACAACTGCTTCCTGTGAAATTACTACTCACCGTGCCGGTACCAGTCCCGTCCTTTTTCAAAGTCAGCGGATATTCAACCACCGCAAACTTCGCTTCACAGGTTTTACTCGCATTTAAGGTCACACCCACAGCAGTGCTACTACCACTACAATCCCCTAACCAACCCGCAAAGGTGGAGATTTCCGTAGGCGTGGCAGTCAAAATGAGTGAGGAATCCTTGACAAATTTGGCAGTGCAAGCGGTTAAGCTATTTCCACAATCAATACCCGTCACACTACTCGTCACTCGTCCACTGCCAGTCACTTTGACACTCAAATCGACCTTGGGAGTATCGAGGACGGTGAAAGCATTGGCTAACGTCGCCACCTCGCTGCCCGTAGTCACCGTGATACCTTGCATTCCCACTGGCGCATTCGCTGCCAATTCCAATGACAATGACAAATTAGTATCGCTGGTAGCCGTCGCACTCTTGACCGTGATGCCAGTGCCACTAAATTTGACCATAGGGGTAGCCGCTGTAAAATGCGTATTGATAGCAATCAATGCTGAGGTAACCGTCTGCCCCTGAATCGCTTCCTTCGGTGACAAATAATCCACTCTAGGGGCCGCCACGGCAATAATTTCAAACACTATCCCTGTCGATGGCACCGCTACCTCTCCTCCGGTCACCACGGATAAATTACGAGACCCGGTGGTGGCAGTACTGGCAATTTGTAAAGTGGCTGTGGCTGAAGTTGCACTATTGACCGTTATGAGGGAAGGGGAAACGGTAATCCCCGTACCCGTACCATCAAAATTCAGTGTCGTTTGACCTGATGCAAAATGCGTCCCGACCCCAGTGATATTCACCGTCACCGTCTCACCCTGTTTCCCTTGCAATTTATCTAAACTAATCGTCGCTGGCGAAAAGACCGCAAATGCACTGGCTAAAGTTGCTATTTCGGCCCCCGTCGTCACATACACATCCCGAAATCCCAAGGCGGCATTACTGGCCACTTTCAAAGTCGCCGTAGCCTGCGTGGCACTACTCACCGTGGTGGATACCATCTCCACACCAGTCCCCGACAAACTCACTTTGCTCACTCCATTAGCAAAATTCGTATCTTGACCCGTGATAGACACCGTTACCGTTTCCCACTGCCGACCTTGCCAAGGTTGGATAGCGGTTAACTTTGGAGGAGTCGCGGCCGTGGAAGCCTCAAAAACTTGCAAGGTGCCCAAGGTTGACACATCCTTAGCTATTTCACTGCCTGTAGTTGTAATTGTAGTTACTGTGACTTTATGAAAACCGCTTTTGGCAGTCTCCCCCACATTGACGATAACTTTAAGCACGGTGACACTAGACACTGTTTTACTTACTACCGTGATGGCCGTGTCGCTAAAATCAACGACCGAGGAGCTATCAAAATGGGTATTTTGACCAGACAGCGTCAACGTCACATTACTAGATTTTTTGTAAACACTAACTGGACTAATACTGAGAATATTAGGCGTAACAGTAGGCGCGGTCACTAACAACATTTTGCTCCCCGTCACCGTCTCCTTTTGACCTCCCCCTAAATCCGTTTCAACCTTGACATCACAACTACCTGATGTAGTCCCGGTGGGCACGGTGACATTGGCCACGACTTTATTCGGTGGAAATACTGCCACCCCTGAATTAACGATGATTCCGCAACCGATGGTAATTCCACTCAAACTGGAACTATTAAAATGAGCATTGGGCGAGGTCAGCATAATATCTGCTGTGCTACCCTGCGGTAATTGTTGCGGACTCACACCCGTGATGGTGGGTTGAATGGTACTGATTAACACAACATAAACACAGGCGGTAAATAGCGTAGAAAAATTTGGATCGCTTTTGTCTAGAACACAGGCACTTCCCCCAGTCTGATTGGCCATGTCAATAAAATCTGCTGAAGAATTTGCTTGACTAGCTAACGGTAAATGAGTGGCGATGAGAAAAACCATCAGCCCAATAAATTTTCTAAAACGAGATAATAAAGTACTCATAATAATTTCTCCTGTAAGCTGGAGTCCAAATCTTCAGATTTGGACTGCCAAATCTAAAGATTTGGACTCCAGCGGGTTGGTTTATTGACATTCTCCAGCTAATAACACATTCAAACGAATTTTCTTACTGGCCAATAAGTCCTTCAATCCATTGAGATTCGTGCCTTCAGTCGGGGCACTGTGGGTGGCTAACACCATCATACCACCGGCTTTGAGATTTTGTGCCGCCGCCATAATGGCCTCAGTGGAAGCAGTAGCACATTTCAAATCTTCTGCCAACGTGACCGCGTTGACTTTTTCTAGTAATACTTTCAAATCACGAGTGGCACCACGAGAAGTCACCGCATCGTCAAAAGTGATTAACTCCATTATTGGCGGCAAACCATCTGTAGCGGCTAGGGATTGTCCCAAGCTCCCCACTAAATGACTAATACCTGCCGCTAACCCTTTAAACACGGGCTGCATACTTTGGGAATTATCAATCACCAAAGCCACATCTATGCTATCTGGCAACGGCCTGACTTCAGTCACGTTGCTGGTAGAGTCGGTGGCCAACACCTGGGTGTAACAACAGACACCGAGGGTTGAATAGATTAGGGTTTTAAGTAGTTGGTTCATTTATTGTTTCTCCTCTCTTGTTGATTAAAAATGCTAGAGTAGGGTGTGTCTTACCATTCTGAATTTTAGAAATGGTGCGTGGGACGTATCCTACTTTTATGCTTCTGTCGCTACCTTTAGCGATAGTAAGTACTGAAGCAGAAATTCGGCGGTATTTTCCCTCACCCCCGGCCCCTCTCCCAAAGGGAGAGGGGCGAAAGAAAATAGGAGAAAATTTCTGCTTCGGTACTTATCTGTTGGGGGTTATCAGAATGCCGTACTCCATCATTACTTGTTAGTTTGTCGAAGTGATTGTATTTCTTCCACCGACATTCCAGTAATGGTCGCAATCAGCGATACTTCCAGACCGGCTTTCAACATGTTGCGAATGGTTTCAGCCCGACCTTCTCGTAACCCCTCCCGATATTTATCCTGTCTCAGTAACTCCATGGCATACTCATCGATCATTCGCGCACGCTCGTCAGGTGAGACTAAATCTTCTTCAATCAGGTCAAACACGCGGCGAATTTCGGGTCGTTGGTAATCCGTCTCTTCAACCTCTCCATCCAAACTGTCATCAATCGCTTGTAGCCATTCCCGATAAGGCTCTGGCGTGTCGTCATTGAGATGTTTGGGACACAAATACACCACCCGATGAGGAATGGCATTTAATTTCCGACCCTTCAGGTCCTTGGGGTCGAAATCGATAGTGGCGACATCCACTTGATGATACGGATCCGCTGAGGTCAGTACTACAATGGTGAACACTTGTAATTTTGGCGTGTACAGTTTGGCATTGGCCACTTGTTCCAATAAGGCCACGCAATGGTAATGCAAAAACCGGTCATAATGGTCGGGAAACCGGACATGTTGAATATCGACCACGATACGATTGGCGACATCTTCGGCAAATAAATCAAAACGAGTATTCACTTTTCCCACAATGGGCACAAACGATTTTTCGGTTTCCACTTGCTCAATATGGACCTGAATCCCCAAAATATCTCGGACAAAGCCGGTGAAAATATCAGGTTGACAAAAGGCTTTTTTGAAAATCACGCCATATTGTAATGAGGCTACTTTTTTCATAATATAAGGTCATCAAAAAGAGTTGAATACAGAGTTGCAGATTGAAACTCAGTGGTCTCCCCAAGATAATGGAAGTCTTGGTAGTTCATACCAACCAATGGCGGTGTTAACACCCAGGGGTTGGATTTCCTAAATCTAGCAGGTGCTAGGTTTCCTAAGCCTTCGAGGCTTAGAAATTGTCAACGGAATCAACTCCGTATTCCATCATTACTCCTTCATTGGTTGAAGTGATTGTATTTCCTCCACTGACACCCCAGTGATTTTTGCAATCAGTGACACCTCCAAACCTGCTGTCAACATGTTGCGCACATTCTCGCGTATAGCTTTAGCCTGACCTTCAGCCATTCCCTCTGCCCGACCTTCTTTTAATCCCTCCCGATATTTATCCTGTCTCAGTAACTCCATGGCATACTCATCGAACATTCGCGCACGCTCGTCTGGTGAGACTAAATCTTCTTCAATCAGGTCAAACACGCGGCGAATTTCGGGTCGTTGGTAATCCGTCTCTTCAACCTCTCCATCCAAACTGTCATCAATCGCTTGTAGCCATTCCCGATAAGGCTCTGGCGTGTCGTCATTGAGATGTTTGGGACACAAATACACCACCCGATGAGGAATGGCATTTAATTTCCGACCCTTCAGGTCCTTGGGGTCGAAATCGATAGTGGCGACATCCACTTGATGATACGGATCCGCTGAGGTCAGTACTACAATGGTGAACACTTGTAATTTTGGCGTGTACAGTTTGGCATTGGCCACTTGTTCCAATAAGGCCACGCAATGGTAATGCAAAAACCGGTCATAATGGTCGGGAAACCGGACATGTTGAATATCGACCACGATACGATTGGCGACATCTTCGGCAAATAAATCAAAACGAGTATTCACTTTTCCCACAATGGGCACAAACGATTTTTCGGTTTCCACTTGCTCAATATGGACCTGAATCCCCAAAATATCTCGGACAAAGCCGGTGAAAATATCAGGTTGACAAAAGGCTTTTTTGAAAATCACGCCATATTGTAAGGAGGCTACTTTTTTCATAAATGTTCTCAGTGTTGTTTAGCCAGAATGGTGCGGGGGACGCGCCTCCGACCTGGCTAGTTATTCAATTCATGCCTCTGCCAATGGGGAATACTTTCGCAACTCGGTAGCCTGAAACGCCAAAACAATATCGGTCCGTGGTATACCGGCATCCAATAACTCTTGCGCCACACCATATTCTGTACCATCTCGTTGAATCCAAAATTTACCATTGAGGAGGTCCACATGAATAATACAGCCATGTACACGACCCTGGTCCCAACCGGCAATCATTAACAAATAATGGTCATGGCGACGGTCAAACACCATCTGTCGCCCAATGTCACCCAGAGCATAAGGAATACGGGCATGGTCAGTGATAATTTGTTCTATTAAGTCACGATAAACGTTTACGGTATCCATGTTAAAATTACCTCTGAAACGGGGTCAAAAATCAGTAACCGCAGACGCTGATTTTCTAGTAACAAGGTGCCAATGGGTTCGCTAAAAATCTCTTCATAAGTGTCTTGACGAATGGCTAAATAAAGTTGGCGGTCAGGATCACGTTTGACCAATATATCATGGTAGAGGATATATTGCCCCAAGGCTTTTTCTAATTCATTGACTTCGGAAAGTCCTACAAAACTTTTCACTTCTACCGCAATTTTTTGGTCAGCCCTTTCCGCTGCTAGAATTTCTGCACCTAAATCAATGTAAAGGTCCCTTTTACCCCATCTGAGTTTATAAGGATCATGGGTGATTATCCATCCGGCCTTAATCAAACTTAGTTTCACTACCTCGTGATAAATATCTTTTGCTGGCATCTTCAATTTCTCTCGTTTTGGGGCTTTAGCCGGTTGGAAGTCGCTACCGGCTACCGCATCCACTCCAACATTTTTTACTGGATAATGGTTCTAATCTTTAGTCAATTGGAGTGATTGTATTTCTTCCACCGACATTCCAGTAATGGTCGCAATCAGCGACACTTCCAGACCGGCTTTCAACATGTTGCGAATGTTGTTGTGCATAGCCTCAGTATGACCTTCGGCCCGCCCTTCTTTTAGTCCCTCCCGATATTTATCCTGTTTTACCAATTCCATCGCATACTCATCGAACATTCGCGCACGCTCGTCAGGTGAGACTAAATCTTCTTCAATCAGGTCAAACACGCGGCGAATTTCGGGTCGTTGGTAATCCGTCTCTTCAACCTCTCCATCCAAACTGTCATCAATCGCTTGTAGCCATTCCCGATAAGGCTCTGGCGTGTCGTCATTGAGATGTTTGGGACACAAATACACCACCCGATGAGGAATGGCATTTAATTTCCGACCCTTCAGGTCCTTGGGGTCGAAATCGATAGTGGCGACATCCACTTGATGATACGGATCCGCTGAGGTCAGTACTACAATGGTGAACACTTGTAATTTTGGCGTGTACAGTTTGGCATTGGCCACTTGTTCCAATAAGGCCACGCAATGGTAATGCAAAAACCGGTCATAATGGTCGGGAAACCGGACATGTTGAATATCGACCACGATACGATTGGCGACATCTTCGGCAAATAAATCAAAACGAGTATTCACTTTTCCCACAATGGGCACAAACGATTTTTCGGTTTCCACTTGCTCAATATGGACCTGAATCCCCAAAATATCTCGGACAAAGCCGGTGAAAATATCAGGTTGACAAAAGGCTTTTTTGAAAATCACGCCATATTGTAAGGAGGCTACTTTTTTCATAATAAATGTGCTCAGTGTTGGTCGGACCCGGGGTCTAAATTTGAAAATTTTGGACTCTACTTACTGGCTGAATCAATATTACTTCCAGTATAGAATCTTAAAATGGTTTGTCAAATTTCTTGACCAGGTAACTATTCAGGTCTAAGCCTTATGGTGACTCACTCCATGGGTGTTTTGGACTGCTCGAAACGGCGTTTGGCAAACTATTTGCTTAAAATCGTAATTCTACACCCCCAGCGCCAATGCCATTAAGTTAAGCCTGCGAAATAAACCTTGAAGGTCGAAAACCAGACCTTGAAGGTTAAAACCAGACCGGGGAATTGCTTAACTTAATGGCATTGACCCCCAGCCCGTACACGCTACTCTAGGCACACAAATTTGTAACCTATTGATTTTTCTAGTTCTCAGGCTCGGCGTGAAAATACAGGTCGGGACCGCTCGGTATCTCATGCTTCCGCAAGACGTCGAGCGTCTAGGCGACAAGACGAGAAGAAATCTACTGGTATGTATAGAATAGCCGTACACGGAAGGTACAAAAATGATAGAATGTTATTATAACTGTTATGATTGGATTATAACTTAATATTGGTATTGCCAAAGTGACTTGCTATCATTATACTAAAATAATTAGAAAAATACCAGATGGTATGCAACACCTATTTTAGTATGTGAACTGAGAAAGGCCATTGAGTGTCTATCTCTTGGTTTATCAAATCACTGAGTTTTTATTCCTCATTTCTGTTAGATTACTCATTATTTATATGTTCACTTTTCAATGGCCTTGGTTAGCCAGTTTATTGCCTCTTCCTCTCCTCGTCTGGTATCTTTGGCCAATCAGTCGTCGTTTACCGAGGAATTTACCGCAATTACGGTTGCCCACAGTATTACAAGTACAACAAGCCTTTGCCACGCTTACAGTATTCGATTCTTCACCGAAAAGACGATGGCGGTGGGGGTTGCTATGGTTAACTTGGATTGGTTTAGTATTTGCCTTGATGTATCCGCAATGGTTAGATAAACAGGTGCAAGTGAAGCAAACCGGGTATGATTTAATGTTGGCCGTCGATTTATCCGGGTCGATGGAAACCCCAGATTTTGCTACTCCGCAAGGAGAAACGATTAATCGTCTAGCCGCCGTGAAACAAGTGTTAGGCCCTTTCATTCAACATCGGGTAGGGGACCGCGTAGGCTTAATTCTCTTCGCTAATCAGGCGTTTTTACAATCGCCATTGACTTTGGATACGGTAGCGGTGCAGACCTTATTGCAAAAAGCCTTGTTAGGGATGGCAGGACGAGAGACCGCCATTGGTGATGCAATTGGGTTAGCTGTGAAAAAATTGCGAGAGCGACCGGAATCCTCACGGATTTTAATTTTGTTGACCGATGGCGATAATAATGCTGGGTCCTTGCCTCCCGTGCAAGCGGCGCAATTGGCTAAACAGTATCAAATTCGAATTTATACCATTGGGGTAGGAAGTACGGATTTAATGGCTAGAGGAGGTATCAATGAAGCTTTATTGAAACAGGTGGCCGACCTGACCGGCGGACAGTATTATCTAGCCAGTGATTTGACCGCGTTAACACAGGTTTATGCTCATATTGACAAAACTTTGCAGAAAACGGAAGCGGAAAGTCGAGTGTATTTGCAACGGACTCCCTTGTATCATTGGCCGTTGGTAGTAGCCATGTTAGCTTTATTGGGGTGGCGTTGGACTAGGATGACGAATTGAGCACACCTTAAACTCGCACTGCCATTAAGTTAAGCCGGCCAAAAAACCTTGAAGGTCTAAAACCAGACCTTCAAGGTTAAAACCTGACCGGGGGGATTCCTTAACTTAATGGCAGTGACCTTAAACTCGAGGTTCAAGTTTTTAGTAAATCATTGAAAATTCTTCTCATTACCACGCTAGGCGTGGAAATGCCGCCTAAACGCTCGGGGTCGTGCGGAGGAGCGGGACCCCGAGCCTCCATCCCGACCGGCATTTCCACGTCGGCGCGTGGGAACGAGATAAACCAGATAACTCAATCTATTATGAAATTGTGTGCAAGAGTAACTTTGAGTAAGGAAGGGAGTAAAGAGGAGTGATTGGTGACCATTTTTGGCAAATTTTCCCAAACTCATCGACCATGAAGACTGAGGAAATTTAAGATGACCTTTTCTAATTTTGAATTAGCACAACCAACTTGGTTATGGGCGTTATGGATTTTGCTGTTAAATTTTTGGGTGGCGCGACGTTATAAACCGACTTATTTACGATTAAAAGACTTTGCGGATGCTCATTTATTACCTCATTTATTGCTCAATGCTAACCGCACGGTAACCGACTCCGGCCGACGAGGAGAAATTTGGTGGAGCCTGGTTTGGCTCTTAGGGGTGTTGGCACTGGCGGGACCGCGTTGGGATTATGAGGAGCAAGAAGTAGTTAGACCGCGAAGGAATTTGATGATTTTATTAGATTTATCCGAATCCATGCGAGTCAATGATTTACCACATTCGCGGTTAGAGCAGGCGAAACAGGAGATTGAAGAGTTACTAGAGCAAGCCCAGGAAATTGATATTGGGTTAATGGTGTTTGCCGGATTGCCGCATTTAGTCACGCCTGTAAGTGATGATTATAAAAATTTAAAGACTTTTTTAAACGAACTATTTATTGATGACCTTAAAGAATATTCCATTCCAGGGACTCGCTTGGAATTAGCGTTAGCGGAAGCTAGTCGTTGGTTAAATCGTCAAGGTGCCTCCAAAGAGACTGCACAGGTGCTACTCATTAGCGATGGTGATTTCGAGGAAGCCGAGGTTAAACCAAGTTTGGCTTTCTTAAACCAAGGAGAATTTCAATTGCAGGTGTTAGGTGTAGGCACGGCCACGGGCAATTTTATTCCCTTAGATGACAGTGAAACTACTTGGTTAAAAGATGCTCAAGGTCATACCGTAATTTCTCGTTTGAATGAGTCTTATTTGACTCAATTAGCGACGGCCAGCGGTGGTATTTATCGATATGCGACTTATCGTAATGATGATACACAAGCGATTTTAGCGGCGGTAAAACCGCAGTTTGGCGGAGTGGATAAAGAGGAGAAAACCAAGCAGAAATTATGGCATGAGCGATTTTATTTACTGGTAGCGTTGATGATGGTGTTCATGTTACCCTCGTTTCGACGTGAAATCGTTAACCACTAAGAAAGATTTGACGACTTTCACCAAGTTGTCAAATCTAACACCAATTTAAATCAAACTCTCAAGGGTAAGGTTTGTCCATGACCCGCCTGAAACCCGCGTTTTAAGCTGTCCCAGGTATACCGTTGCGCCGACTCCACTGCGCTCAACATTGGTTTACCTAGGGCCAGTTGACCGGCTAAACTGGCAGCCAAGGTGCAACCGGAGCCGTGATAAGTCTTTGGTAATCGTTCCCATTCCCAACTTTGCAACAATTGACCGTGACCATACAAACGGTTGACCACGGTTGTGGTATTTTCATGGGTGCCGGTGAGACCGACATATTGACAGCCATAGTCTAATAATCGCCAGGCGGCGGTGTTTAAAGTATCGGTGGCGGTCAAAATTCGCGCCTCTTGACTGTTGGGTGTGACCACCGTCACTAAGGGCAATAATAACTTGATCACGGCTTGTCTTAACTCAACCGTGGATAACAATTTTCCGCCGCCGGCGGCTAAAATGGGGTCTAATACCACCGGTAAGTGAGGATGTTGGCGTAAAAGTTGCGAGACCGCTTCCACAATGTCGACACTGCCCAATAATCCAATTTTACAAGCGACTATCGACATATCAGCTAAAACGGTCTCGGCTTGAGCTAACACTTGTTCACCAGTTAATGGCCAACACTGGATCACGTTATGAGTATTTTGGACCGTGATACAAGTGACTACGGGGGCGGCATGACAACCTTGAGCAGCCAAAGTTTGAATATCCGCGCCTAACCCTGCGCCCCCGGTGGGATCGTTGCCAGCGAGGATTAAGACAATGGGAGGAGAATGGTTCACTAACAATAGAGGTCCTGAGTTTAGGTAGTGTTTACAGCTAAGGTTCAATGACTAACTCATCGTTAACTCAACCACCCCCAAAGCCCCTCCTTGTTAAGGAGGGGAGTGGTCCCTGCCAACTCAATTGGCGTATACTCCCCTCCTTGTTAAGGAGGGGAGTGGTCCCTGCCAACTCAATTGGCGTATACTCCCCTCCTTACTAAGGAGGGGAGTGGTCCCTGCCAACTCAATTGGCGTATACTCCCTCCTTGTTAAGGAGGGGAGTGGTCCCTGCCAACTCAATTGGCGTATACTCCCCTCCTTGTTAAGGAGGGGAGTGGTCCCTGCCAACTCAATTGGCGTATACTCCCCTCCTTACTAAGGAGGGGCTGGGGGTGGTTATGCGTAAGGTGAGTGACTAAAATTTACAGATACCATCCTTTAGGGAATGGTAGCGGTCGTTACTGTTATAACTAAAGCTACCCAATGTTACCACTAATTTACGGTAATGATGAAATCTGGATGAACAGTCTGAACTATGATTAGAGTGATTTTAAGATGAACTCTGATTAGTAAAACTTCCTTTCATAGTCTTCATTTAATCAGCTAAATCATAGTTCAAGACCGAAAGAGAAACCTCTCGATATTTCACTCACCTTTCATCACTACCCAATTTACCAGTAATGTCCAACCAGTAATGCGAAATGACGGAAATCCTAACCTGTTTCAACCATCGAACATTCGTTTAAAAATAAAACTATGCTACTCTCTAATCTCCAGAAATCACTTCACACTTATTACTTACTACTTAATATCATTCTTCTCACCAGTTGCGCTACTCAAACCGTAGATTTATCCGAATATCCAAGTAATGATCTGACCTCAGCCGCCACCACCAAATTTTATACCCAATTAACCCTTGACCAATTTGGTCGCCCACTCTATCTTAAGCCTGTGGCCACCAGACCAACGCAAGCCAGTGCGTTATTTTACCTTGTCGATGAAATCAACCACCGACCCCAGCGAGCTTTTCAAATTGCCATTATTCGCCATGACACCGCCAGTTTGTTACCACCATTAAGAATTATTTTTGAATGGACCGCGACCGGCATAGTGGTCGGTTTAGACCTGATTTCTCAAGCCGAAGTCTCTGGCAACCAGCCGGAAGAATTTTTAGCCATTATGACCATTCCCGTCATTCTCAGCGTGGGTGGGCTAGTCGCAGGAGTCATTGCCAGTATTCCAGAAATTGCTAATCAATTACACCGCATTGTTATCACCCACCAAGAAATTCTAATTTCCTACAGCACTTATCAATATGACCAATTATCTCGTTTGGTCAAGATCAAAACCCAATCCCCCAGTCCTGATGGCACCGAAGTATCTGTGAACACCAGATTTTTTTATAACGGCGAGCTTCCCATACCCATTAAAGCCGAAGTTACCACTTTTCCAGAGAATAAAACGAGAATAATTCAATTTGGTGGTTAAATGTCTCTCCAGAGTCATAGTAATATCCTTACCTATCGGTCCTCCCTCAATGAGTTTGGGCAACCAGCAGGGATAACACCCCTGCGAGGGGTGTTATCCCTTAGACTTCAAGCCAGCAGGGATAACACCCCTGCGAGGTTATCCTTCAGACTTCAGGTAGTCCCTCCAAACCAATGGAGGTGTTAACATTCAATGGATTATCAAAAAACAAAGGTTAAGATTTCCTAAACCTTTGCGGTTTAGGAAAGCCAAAACTGGTGGTAGTGATGATCGGTGGATGATGATGCGGTCAGGACTGCCAGTCCTAAGTCCTCAGCCAAATTTTTTCACTACCAACATGGTTAAAGTGTTTTATAGTAAAATCCCTTTGAACCTGTACTATTCCCTCTGGAGTGCAATAAGA
>DZAL01000336.1 GCA_022729575.1 Thiomargarita sp. | reverse complement strand
AACTTAAACCGAGATAAAAGTACCAATAACGGTAAGCCCTCCAACTGCGGTTTTTATAGCGGTTGAACACATTTAACCACATAATAAAGTTATCTCCTTAAAATTATTTAAAAAACCTCTTGATGGTTTGGTTCGCCCCAAACTCTGGGTTGACACCCTTCGACAAACTCAGGGTACGGTGTTAAGGAATTTCGTCCGTATAGTTTGCACGAACCATGCAGCCTGTTCCACCACCCAGATGGCCTGTTCTGGTCCGATAGGATTGCCAGTATAGTCGCTCATTAAACGGATTTCGTAAGCTTGGTTAAAAGTCCGGCCCAATTCCACAGATACCGGTCCAGTCTTGACCAAACAGCGGCTGAAGGCTGCAATCAAATCGTTGTGCGTCTTGGCAGTTTGTGCTTCCACAGGTGCGCCGGTAGCCATCAAAGCGGCACGGGCTACATCGAACATTGCATAGTAGGCGCGGTTGCAGGCACCCTCTAAGTCGCCGGCTTCTAACAGTAACTTGGCCGAGGCCGCCGCACGTTCGGCTTTAACTATCCAGTCAGTGGCATTCATAGGCGGATTCCCTCGCGTTTGATGTTTTGGAGGAGCTCGGGATTGGAATAGGTTTCGGGGTGCCTCCTTTGCTCTTCCCACAAAGGTAAAGGCTGAATGCGAATCCCAGTTTCCAGTAGGATGTCATAAGCAATATCTGCCATCGCCAGCTTGGTGGTAAGAAATTCGCCCGCCGGTTCTGACAGCAAAATAGCTACATCGGCATCGCGGTCCGCCTGGTGTGTCTGCCGCGCACGACTACCGAACAGAATCGCGCCGTTAACTTCGTATTGCGTCTTGATTCTGTTGAGAAACTCATGAATGGCATGGTTGGTATTGAGGTCCACCATATCACTAACCCTAATTACCTAACGAGAAAAAAAGAACACGGAGTACGGAATTTATTCCGTCTTTTATAGCGGTTGAACACATTTAACCACATAATAAAGTTATCTCCTTAAAATTATTTAAAAAACATTCTGATGATTGGCCTTTGACCTTGAGTCGACACCCTGAGTTTGTCGAAGGGTACGGTGTTAAGGAACTTCGTCCGTATGGTCTGCACGAACCATGCAGCCTGTTCTGGCCCGATAGAATTGCCAGTATAGTCGCTAATTAAACGGATTTTTCAGCTTGGTTAAAAGTCCGGCCCAATTCCACAGATACCCGTCCAGTCTTCACCAAACATCGGCTGAAGGCTGCAATTAAACCGTTGTGCGTCTTCACCTGGTTTCCACGCGGGCGCGTGGGAACGAGATAATACCGCCATTGTTTGGTAGGGACTACCGCACCTCTACCGCTGGTCCTGCTTCAATCAAGAGAGATAATCGGATGTAAAACCAAGCATTCATGGGTACGCAAAATTCACGTACCACATCAGCTTGGCGGGATTCATCCCGCAGGAGATAACGCGCCCACAGGTTGGTATCCAAGGTAATCATCGATGGTGTGCCACCTCTTCTTCAATAAGTACTGAAGCAGAAATTTTGCGGTATTTTCCCTCACCCCCGACCCCTCTCCCAGAGGGAGAGGGGCGAAAGAACATACGAGAAAATTTATACTTCAGTACTTAGCAGCCCGCATCGCTTCCAAGGTGGGCGGTGGCTCTTGATAAACTGATGGCACACTAGCTTCCTCAAGTACGGAAGGTGGGTGCCATTTTGCCAATCGATGTTGTGGCACGGATTTCGACAGCGGTGACTTTTGTCGCGGGCAAAGCTACCTGGGGTGACTGGCATTTTTCTAATAAAAAATTGGTGAAATCAATAACTTCTTGTTGCATGGCCGGTGGCAAGCGAGCGAGTTTCAGTTCTATGGGGGGCTGAATATTCACTTATTTCTTCTCCTTCTGTTAGTGTGGCCTCAAAATTTATACCTAAGTCCAAACCGAGAAAAAAGTAGCAGTAACGGTAAGCCCTCCCACTGCGGTTTTGGTAGCGATTGAATAAATTTAACCACATAATAAAGTTATCTCCTTAAAATTATTTAAAAAACCTCTTGATGGTTTGGTTCGCCCCAAACTCTGGGTTGACACCCTTCGACAAACTCAGGGTACGGTGTTAAGGAATTTCGTCCGTATACTCTTCGTCAAAGACCTGTTCCAACCGTAGCGCCTCCAACACTCGCAAACTCCACTGTTCTAATTGTTCCACCGTGGCTTGTTGTAACCGGCTATTGGCCCAGGCAAAAACGTTGGCGTAATAGGCGTGACAGCAAGTGAGATTCGCCTTGTTTGTGGCCTTCTACCAGACCTTCGGTCCGACCTTCGGCCCAACCTTCCCGCCAACCTATTTCCCGCATTTTACGCAGAAACGGAGTATCTATCAGCAAATCTTCTTCCGCGTCTAACATTCCTTCAATCATAGTGGCTATTTTCTCCTCTTCAGCTAATGAAATTAAAATGGTTAATAACTGCTTACGTTTAGTGACATCCGCCACACTACGAATTTTGGCCACCACACGAGGGAGAATCTCGGCGGGCTGGTCAATGCGTGTCAGACCCACCAGGGCCAGCAGTGGAATTTGGTCTAAGGCTAAGGAATGAGGATTTAATAACTTAAACTTTTTGGCTCAAACCTGACAGGTTTTTAAAACCTGTCAGGTTTCAACTTTCGCATTTTATTTAATTCTCATTCCTAACAACTGTTCGGCGGGCATCTGCCATAAGTGTATCACACGATAACGCCATTCCAACATCACCTCCCCGGTGACGGGACATAGATGTTGATGATGGCCTTTATCTTTGTTGCCAGCCCAGCGTCCCACATAAATCACCACACTACAAAACGGGTGTTGGTAAGTTTGCTTCAGACGTGTCTGATATTGATGTTACTTTTCATGTTACTCTTCGTCAAAGACCTGTTCCAACCGTAGCGCCTCCAACACTCGCAAACTCCACTGTTCTAATTGTTCCACCGTGGCTTGTTGTAACCGGCTATTGGCCCAGGCAGGTAAGTCCCCAAAACGTTGGCGTAATTGACGTGACAGCAAGTGAGATTCGCCTTGTTTGTGGCCTTCTACCAGACCTTCGGTCCGACCTTCGGTCCGACCTTCGGTCCGACCTTCGGTCCGACCTTCGG
>DZAL01000185.1 GCA_022729575.1 Thiomargarita sp. | reverse complement strand
TGTTTTGCTGGTTTTTACAGAAGAAAACCTCGGCCTCTGGATTATCGTTAGTCCCAGAAGCGATTTTGTCAGTGGCTTCAGTGACGACTCCAAGGGACGTCGATTTTTATCATGCGGTGTTGGAACCGTTATTTTTTGAGACGTTGAATAAGCCTCTTGCCGAACGTCAACCCAGTTTTCAAACCGGTGACTGGGCCGCGATTCCGTTCCTCAATGGCGGCTTGTTTGAACCTCATGTACATGATTTTTACGATGGCAGTTGTACCTTGAATACCCTAATCGTTCCAGATGAGTGGCTGACCGAGTTGTTAAAATGCTTCGAACGGTATCACTTCACCATTGAGGAGAATACACCCATTGAAGTGCAGGTGGCCATTGACCCGGAGATGTTAGGGCAGATTTTTGAGAATTTGTTAGCCGAAATCAACCCTGAAACGGGCGAGACAGCGCGGAAGGCGACGGGGAGTTATTACACGCCACGAGAGATTGTGGATTACATGGTCACCGAAAGTCTCAAGTATTTTCTGCATGGTCAAACCCAACTCCGTTTGGAGAAGTTAGAGTCGTTGCTATCGTATCAAACGGGTGACGTGACCTTATCTCAGGAAGAGAAGCAAGCCCTGTTGCAAGCCTTGGAACGCTTGAAAATTCTTGACCCCGCGTGTGGGTCGGGCGCGTTTCCAATGGGGATTTTGCAGAAAGTGATGTTACTGTTACAACGGGTGGATCCGGATTGCCAACAGTGGTTAACCAATCTCTTAGACCATATTCCCGATCGAACGGCCCGCCAGTTGATGCAACAGAAGTTGCAAGGGGAACAAGCATTGTGGGATTACACGCGCAAATTGGGCATCTTACGGGAATGTATTTATGGGGTGGACATTCAAGCCATTGCGGTTGAAATCAGTCGATTACGTTGCTTTTTGTCTTTGATGGTGGAGGAGAATATTGTCGATTCGGAAGAGAATCGGGGCATTTTGCCGTTGCCGAATTTGGCATTTAAGTTTGTCTGTGCCAATACCTTAATGGGAATTTCTCAGTTAGATTGGCAGTTGTATGAACCGCAAGTGCGCGGGGAAGTGACTTTATTGGGGCAATTGCGCGGAGACTATTTGAATAGTCAAGGCGCGATGAAAATGGCATTGCAGAAGCAATTTAAGGAAGTGCAAAAATCGTTGCTGGATAAGGTATTGCAATGGGCTGGGAAGGATTCGGAAGTGTCGCAATTGGCGACTTGGAAACCATTTGAGGATGAGAGTTGTGCCTGGTTTGACCCGGTGTGGATGTTTGGGGTGAAGGAGGGGTTTGACGTGGTGATTGGGAATCCGCCGTATGTGCGCCAGGAAGCGATTAAAACCATCAAGCCGCAATTGAAAGCCGAGTTTCAAAAGTTCTTCTGTGGCACGGCCGACCTGTATACTTATTTTTTTCACAAAGGCTTACAACTCACTAAAGAGAATGGGCATCTGTGCTATATCGTTCCCAATAAATTTATGCGGGCGGGGTATGGCAAGAATACTCGTCAATTGTTAGTAACCGACACCACGCCTAAAATAGTCATTGATTTTGGTGATTCCCCCGTGTTTGAACAAACCACTTATCCAGCGATTGTGTTGCTGGAAAAGACCTTATCACCGGCGAATGGTTCAAATCAAACTCTTGTGACTGCCATTCAAACTGCTGAAGAGATAGGACAGATTGCCAAGGTCGCGCAACAGCGTGGTTTTCGCATAAGTCTTAGCGATTTGTCTGCTGAGAGTTGGACTTTGGAAAATCCAACGGTGTTAAATCTTCTAAAAAAATTGAAACAGGTTGGAGTGCCATTGGGAGATTATGTGAACGGGCGATTTTATCGTGGCATTTTGACCGGTTTCAACGAAGCGTTTGTGATTGACGCGACCACACGGGAAAAATTGATAGCGGCGGATCCGAAGAGTGAGGAGATTATCAAGCCGTGGTTGAGAGGGAGAGATATAAAGAAATGGTGGGCAGAGTGGGCTAGTTGGTATTTGATAAATATTCCCAGCAGTGCCAATAAAGAATGGTCATGGTCAATTGCCAAGAATGAAACTAAAGCCCAGCAATTATTTAAAAAGTCTTACCCTGCCATTCATGATTATTTGGGCCAATGGGAAACCAAATTACGTAAACGAGACGACCAAGGTAAATTTTTTTGGGAATTGCGGTCTTGTGCTTATTACGCGGAGTTTGCGCAACCGAAAATCGTCTGGGGCAATTTAGCGACTCAAGCCAAGTTTGCTTATGACACTACGGGAAGTTATGTTAGCGCACCAGCTAATCTAATTCCTACCACGGATTTATATTTGTTAGCCCTTTTAAACTCGCCCTTATGTGAATGGTTCATCAGTTTAAAAGCGGCCACTCGAGCAGGAGGATTTTTTGAATTTAAACCGATGTATGTGGCGGAACTGCCGGTTTTTCCTGCTACGGAATGGCAAAAGGCAGCCATTGTTGAAACCATCCAGAAGATTTTGACAGACTCAACAGGACGAAAATACGTTTGGATGGAGGAGGTCAATGAACAGCTATTTGACTATTACCAACTGACGACCGCTGAACGTAATCTTCTCAAGGAGATTGAGAAAACGTATTCGTATGCAGCTAGGACGTATGGAATTTGGAAAGATCTACCTGAGTTTTGCAATGAGGGTGAATAATGGCCGCGACTATCAAAGATATTGCAGTGTTACCTACAGGTAGCCAGGTATTTGTGGACACCAACATTTTCTATTTGTCCTATCGTGTCAAATCGCTGACTTGTAAACGCTTAATACAACGGATTCAGGACGGAGAAATTGTCGCCTATGTCAATCTGCAAGTATTATCTGACTTACTGCATAAACTCATGTTGGCGGAAGCCTTTCAAAAAGGTTATATCAAGGGAATTAATGCCACTCAACTCAAAGACTGGCTAACGAAAAACCGTTCCCTGTCTTACACGTTGACTGACTACCAAAACCACTTTGAACAACTCTTAACGGACCTGAAACTCAAGGTGTTACCAATGGATGAAATACTCCTCAAAGACACCAAAAAGGAACGGGTGGATTATGGCTTAATGACAGGCGATTCACTACATTTAGGTAATATGAAATATCATCATCCCCCGTTAACTGACCTAGTGACTTTTGATAACGATTTTGACCACATTAGCGGGTTGACGATTTGGAAGCCGATGGATGTGGTATGATTAACGGAGAAAGGGTGGAGTCCAAAACACGTTTTGGACTCCTTTAAAACTGGGGTGAAAAAATTACGGATTTTTATAGGTAAGGGATTGATAGTTATTTTGTCGTCCTTATAATTGTGTAGTAGAAAATCATCAATTTTTATTAGAGGTCAAATTATGAATGACCGATTGAGAGAATACGTGCGAAAAACGCTAGAAGGGCCTGAGTCAATAGGACAGTTGTTAAGAGAACAGCAAAAAAATTAGATTCCTTAACCTCTTCTGTAAAATCTGTTTCAGAAGCGGCTAGAACCGCTTCGGTAGGAGCCATTTCAGAGGCGGCTAGACTCGCTTCTAAATCAGCATATTTCAAGGCACCAACAATTTCGGAATTGGCTGGTGTCAAAATACCCACCGCCTTGAAATTGCCCGATTTCAAAATGCCACCGACGATTATTGAACATCTTGGTGTTTCTAAAGCAATGGGAGTGCCGTTGGCAACGGCACCGTGGGTGAATTGAGATGATATTCCGCTTTCAATCGCGCCGAAACTTCTTTCAATCTCTTCAGATATTCTTCGTCAGTCAATTGTCTCCTTTCCAAACGACAGTGTTCGCGCCACTGACGGACCTCCAGTAACGAGGGTTCTTCTTGATAATTAGTCATGGTTTACAACCTCCAACGGGGTGATAAGTTCTAATTTCTTGGTATAACCGCAAGCTAAGTTTACGGCATTGAGTTTAGTCATCTTGTTGAGGTTAGCCAAGTGTTTCAGATTCCAGCTAATGAGGGCATCCAATTCATAGACGGTAGCGACTGCGGCATGTGTCGCGTCTATCTCTGCCGTTACCGGCAAGGTGCCGTGTGCCAAATATTGATTGGTCAGTTGTAGCACGGCTTGATTAATTTCCAGTTCTTCATACCGATATTGGGTGGTGAGATGAAGGAGCATCACAAATAAATACGTTGGAGTCCGGAATTGATTCCGTCTTTCCTTGCCGTTGGAGTCCAGAATTGATTCCGTCTTCCCAGCCGTTGGAGTCCGGAATTGATTCCGTCTTCCCTAACAGCTAACGGAATCAATTCCGGACTCCAACGGCCAATGGACTCCATGCGGTGCGATAGATTTGACAACTTTCGAAAAGTTGTCAAATCTGGTCCAATCTACTTCACTTCATTCCAACTGTCCTTATCCCCACCATCCCCACTGACGACCGCATTAAATTTCACCTGCTGCGTCTTCAGTCGGGCTGACAACGCTTCCATATCGGCATCGTCATACGGTGAGGCATCGGTGCTGAAGAATATCACGCCGTTGTTTTTCACATGGTCAAGGGCGACATTCAGGGCTTCGACACTGGCTTCGGGGCAGAGGCCACCGCCTTCGGCTGTCAGTCCTTCTATCACTTTTTGGAGGAGTGGTAGGTCTTTGGTGAAGGCCAGCACTTTCACGTCGTCCTTGAACTCAATTAATTTCCCAATTCCCAAGTGCATCGGTGGTGGTGAGCAATTTACCTCCGTAAGTCTATCCAAACCACGGTCAAATTTTACAAATTTTTAAAGTGTGTATCCGTTGAAATAAAGCACTGACACCCTTGTTGTTTGGCGATAGCAACATGAATAGCATCCATGGCTTTTAAACCTGCTTGTTGAGCTATTGCTAAGGCTTCTTTAAACACGTCTGGAAAGCTGTCCAGCAAAGTCAAACTGTCAAATAACGCTTGGTAGAGGGCGATAAATTGGTCATTCTGAGTGGCATATAATTTGGGTAAAATCTCCAGTTTCACCACGTCTGAAGTGGCAAACAACCATCCTTCTTCCGCGAGTTTGTCCAAGTGTTCTTCAATACATTGCTGATACGTAGGTAAGAATCCCTCTATATATGTTATCCACACTGAGGAGTCGACATAAGCTAATTTCATTCGCTTTCTCTGAAGGCGCGGAGTTCGCTGATAATCTCTTCGTGACTTTTGCGCGGCAGTTCTAATTCATGGGTTTGTCTAAGAATTTGGCGAGTCCGTTGCCAAGCAGTTACCGCACTGGTATCTTCATACCGTGGTGTGGGTGTGATTAAGATAGTGACCTGTTTGCCCCGTAACGATTGGGGTACTGGCACCGTAAGCATTCCTTGTTCATTAATTTGAGTTTGTAAACGCATCGTCATGTTTCTCTGGTTGCTAGTAATGACCAACTCATTTGCTTCAAGTGGTCTTGACAGAAGAAGTCAGAATCAGAATTTGCAGAATTAAAAAATTTGCAGAATGAAACCCTAACCCATTCTGAAAATTCTAAAATTCTGTGAATCCTGATTCTGACAAACACTTGTTAAATAGTCAAGTCCTAAACGGTAAAGACCTCGTAGGTTTTGGAAACCTACGAGGTCTGATGAGGGTTGGGGTCCGGAATTCATTCCATTTTCCCAGCCGTTGGAGTCCGGAATTCATTCCGTCTTCCCAGCCGTTGGAGTCCGGAATTCATTCCGTCTTCCCTGGCCATTGGAGTCCGGAATTTATTCCGTCTTCCCTAAACAGCTAACGGAATCAATTCCGGACCCCAACGGCCAACGGACTCCATGTGGTGCGGTAGATTTGGCGGTAGATTTGACAACTTTTCAAAAGTTGTCAAATCTGGTCCAATCTCTCCTTCTCGCCACCATCCCCACTGACGACCGCATTAAACTTCACCTGCTGCGTCTTCAGTCGGGCAGCTAGTGCGTCCATATCGGCATCGTTATATGGTGAGGCATCGGTGCTGAAGAATATTTTCAGAGGGTCACCGGATTTTACCCTGTTTATGGTTCTGCGGACCTGCTTCCAGCGCGGCAGCAGAAATGGATAAATTCACACTGGTTCACCCTATCTTGACTATGCTGGCCGTAGTTGGTCACGGCTATCCCGAGGTGGATTAGCTAATGGTGCGACAACCTCGGCGAATTGAGGATAAAGTTCTCGTTGCCGTTGCAGATAGTACCTCATTAGCTGTTGGGGATTATGTTCACATTGCGCCGAAATTTCGCACCGGGCAATTCTGATTCTCTCTAAGACGGGGTCTTTCTTCATGAGATTTCTCCAAGTAGTTCAAGGGGGGGTAATTAACGTTGGCAGATATAAGCCCAATAAGTTATTAATCCGTTTAAAACGAGTACAACGAATTTAGAAATGAACGAATTAACCCCTCTTCACCAATTTGTGAGGCATGAGTTTATGTTGAAGATAAACTTCGACAATGTCGAAAATAGGTTCTTCCAATGGTAGCAGAGGAATTTGACTGGCTAGGGCTAACGTCTCTGCTTGGATAGGATAATGGCCGCGACGGAGTTCGTCAAGCACGGCATCACTGGTGAAAATGTCGTAACGTGGGCGGCATTCTTCCCACCACTGACGGGTCCACTGACGACGGGCAATCATGTCCGGTTCCTGGCGAGTTTCATGGTAGAAACTAGGAATGGAGGTTTCGATATAGATTTTTGATTTCATCTTGCAGAGTATAACTGGCAATCACTGGTTTGTCTATATCTATTATGTCAAAGTGACAAAGACCCCGTAGATTTTGGAAACCTACGAGGTCTATTGGAGTTTCAGGTTATTGACTGTCGCAAAGGAAATTAGGGTAGTTTCTTAAGTTCTTCTACCACAAAGACTTCCGCACCCAGCACGGGCATCCATTTGAGTAGCACTGCATAGGTGTCAACGCCAGCTTTGTAGTTTTCCTTACTGATGGGGTTGTAGGCTATCTTGGCTACGTCAACATAAGGCAGTTGGACGGTGCTGTCGTTAAGTGAATAGTGGGCCAGACATTTCAATTTAATTTTATTATAGGCTTGGCGTTTGACTTAATTTCAAAATAAGAGTGGGCACGGACAAAACATACTTCAAATTCCATGAACAAGTTGGTTTGTCCTAGAATCAGAGGTATATTCTCAGCCATGGTCCAGGCAAAGGCTAATCTGACGGGTGGCAAATCAGCGATTCTGGCAAACACAAACAATGGTTGTGCAATGGCATTGGTAAGATTGCCCGCCAAGCGCAGAGTCGCTTTTGGTGGAGTCCAAACGGCACCCAATTGTCGGCCTAACCGGTAAGGAAGTACGTTGACGGTGGCACCGCTATCCACCAGGCCGCGGACTTCTAGCGTTTGGCCTTGATATTCAAGGAGTAATGGTAAGCGGGGTAGGCTATCACTGTCGGGCTGAGACTCATCACTTACGGAAAAAGGAAAACGTCTGACGAGATTATGGTTCATGGTCTTCAGTCTCTGCTTGCATGGCTTGCATGAGTGCTGCTGCGGTGCCAGCCGCCGCATAAGGAGTCCAAAGTGGGTAAGTTTTATGGTGTTCCAGTGGCGATATATCTTCAGCAACGGTAATTTCCTGTTGCAAGAGGTTAAGTAGTTGCCATTTGTCAGGGAGAGGGAGTTCTTTAACGATGGGAATTAAGTCGGTAAGATACATGTTATTAGAAATAAATTGGGGTTAGGTAAATTGTCAGAATCAGAATTTGCAGAATTAAAGAATTAACAGAATGAAACCCCAATCCATTCTGAAAATTCTAAAATTCTGTAAATTCTGATTCTGACAAGCAATTGTTAAGTAGTCAAGTCATGAACGGTAAAGACCTCGTAGGTTTTGGAAACCTACGAGGTCTGCGGTAGATTTGACAACTTTCCAAAAGTTGTCAAATCTGGTCCAATCTACTTCACTTCATTCCAACTCTCCTTATCGCCACCATCCCCACTGACGACCGCATTAAATTTCACTGGCTGCGTCTTCAGTCGGGCGGCCAGCGCGTCCATATCAGCATCGTCATACGGTAAGGCATCGGTGCTGAAGAATATCACGCCATGGTCTTTCACATGGTCAAGCGCGACATTCAGGGCTTCGACACTGGCTTCGGGGCAGAGGCCACCGCCTTCGGCTTGGAGACCCGCTATCACTGTTTGGAGGAGTGGTAGGTCTTTGGTGAAGGCCAGCACTTTCACGTCGTCCTTAATCTGGTCAATAAACGGAAGCCCGCCTATCATGTTCTCGCCCTGCCTATTGCCCAGTTACCCGCCACCTCAGTGGTAGTGTTTCTCTCTTACTCGACTAAGGGAAGATTCATCTGTGGCAAGTTGAAATGATATTTCGCTTTCACTTCTTCGGCAATTCGTTTCAACTTATTTAGGTATTCTTCGGGAGTCAAGTGACGGTCTTCCTGATAACATTGTTCTTTCCACTGACGGACCTCCAATAATGAAGGGTCTTCTTGATATTTAGTCATCGTTTATAACCTCCAACGGGGTGATAAGTACTGAAGCAGAAATTCTGCGGTATTTTCCCCTCACCCCCGACCCCTCTCCCAGAGGGAGAGGGGCGAAAGAAAATAGGAGAAAATTTCTGCTTCAGTACTTAAGTTCTAATTTCTTGGTATAACCTTGAGTCAAATTTACCCCATTAATTTTTTCTCGCTTTTTAAGATTGGCCAAGTGTTTTAAATTCCAGCTAATCAACGCATCTAATTCATAAACGGTAGCTATTGCGGCATGTTTAGAATCAGCTTCGGCGGTTGCTGGTAAAACTTTCGTAACGAGATATTGGTCTGCCAGTTGAACCACCGCGGTACTGATTTTTAGTTCCGTGGGTTGACAGTCGGCGATTAAACGATAGAGTAATTCTCGTTTTTCTTCAGCGGCTTGGTCAAACTCTCGAAACACCACATCCGACACAAAGATGTCATACGCCTCTTGTTTAACCCGTTCAAAAAATTGCAAAGTGGCGGCTTGTTTCTCTGGGGCATCCTCGGCAAAACAGAAATTCCAGACCGAGGTTTCTAAATACAGTTTTAATTTTCTCATAGACTTTGGTTGTTGTCAAGCATCACAAATAAAGACGTTGGAGTCCGGAATTCATTCCGTTTTTCCTTGCCGTTGGAGTCCGGAATTCATTCCGTCTTCCATGCCGTTGGAGTCCGGAATTAATTCCGTTCCGTACTCCAGGCGGAGGACGATAGATTTGACAACTTTTAAAAAGTTGTCAAATCTAGCTTCAATCAAAGATGAGCAACTAAAAGCTAGAGTATAGTAAAATTCATATAAAATTGTACGTACCCTCTGGAGTGCAATAAGAATTATTGCGCCTGGCGGCGCGTAGCGGCGCAATAATTCTTATTGCACTCCAGAGGGAATAGTACAGGTTCAAAGGGATTTTAGTGAATTGGTGGGCAAATAAACACTTGCCCACCCTACACAAACTGCGGTTGCTGGAGAAAGAGTTTAATGCTAACACTGGCATCGATTACGCAATCTTGGGGAGAGAAAGTCATCGTTGCCGGTCCTCCCGTAGTAATTCCACGCAATCTGGGGCACCTACGGGCAGTTGGGTGCGTGATTGATAAATGTCGGCCAAAATACGAGTTTGTCGTTGCTGTGGAGTTTCTTCTTGTTGTTGGAATTGGTATAGCACGGTGATGATTTGTTCTTCCAAAGAAGAATTTTTAAGTCGTGCCCGTGTTTGAAAGTATTCATAGAGTTCTGAGGGCAGACTGTGAATTTGTAAGGTCGGCATAGGGGGATTCCTGTTTAGCCAGTGGCAATGAAAAATAGTCTAGTCGTTTATTGTTAAATAGTCAAGTCCTAAACGGCAAAGACCTCGTGGGTTTTGGAAACCTACGAGGTCTGCGGTAGATTTGACAACTTTTAAAAAGTTGTCAAATCTGGTCCCATCGCCGTCATTACTGCACTTCATTCCAACTCTCCTTATCCCCACAATCCCCACTAACGACCGCAGTAAACTGCACCTGCTGCGTCTTCAGTCGGGCTGCTAACGCCTCCATATCGGCATCGTCATAAGGTGAAAGCATCCGAGAGAATTAACCCCTTCCCTCTGGAGTGCAATAAGGATTATTGCACTACTGGCTTCGGGGCAGAGGCCACCGCCTTCCGCTTTCAGACCCGCTATCACTGTTTGGAGGAGTGGTAGGTCTTTGGTGAAGGCCAGCACTTTCACGTCGTCCTTAAAACCAATCAGGGCGATGGTGGGGGAGGTGCTGGGGTCGAGTTGTTCTTTAATGAACTTCTCTAGTCCAGCTATCACGCCATTGAGTTCGCCTTGCATACTGTTAGTAGTGTCAAGGACGAGAACGGCATCCACTTTCAGGTTTGTGGACGCTCCTATGTCAGATTCTCAAAGGGTTTATTTGGGTAAATAAATTTTGAGGTCTGCCAGTGCTTGCAGAAGAATTGCGTGAGAATCTATCAGATTTAATTGTTCCGCACGTTTCAGTACGGTGTAAGTTCTTAACACTTTAAAACCCAATTCTTTAGCTTCATTTCTAGCTTTTTTATCATCCATAATCAAAAAATCCGCGTGGTTATCAAATGCTAAATTCAACACTCCTCTTTCTCCTTCATCAATGGTTCTTTTGAATGGATAATTGCTGTGTGGCTGGGCAACCACGATAAAATTTTCGGCTATCGCCCTTAAAATGTTCTCTCGTTGCAGACCGATTCGCGTTTGTAACACCGTTTCTTGAAACACGGTCTCGGGAATATAAACTTTCTGAAACAAGTGTTGTAGCAAAGATAACTGGTGAATCTGTGATAACGCAATCAAGGGACTGGAATTACATACGACTATCATGAATGCTTGCCACAGGCTTCTTCTAGCCAGAGTTGTTCTTGCTGAAATTCCGCCGCCAGTTCGTTAGGGTTGCCATTGATAAAGGAAATCTGCCGGTCACCCAAAAAATTTATCATAAATTCTTCATAAGTGAGACCCAACAATGCGGCACCTTGTCGCAGGGAGAGATTACCTTTTTGAAATTCGCCCGCCACTAAATCTTCATAAATCGTTTGTTTGAGTTCCTGGAGCGTTGAATAATGAACCGAAATTTCTTTGGGAATTTCTATGGTGAGCGCCCGGCCGCGGCTGTGTTTAGGTCGTCCCCCGGCTAAACCGCCGCCGGTTGGGAAGGCACGTTGATGACTATGCGATTTCATTGGAGTTCTCCTGAATAACTGATTGAATAAAGTGTTGACCTAACTTTGGTAAAATAGCTAGTTGACCCACCTTGGCTAACAACGCTCTCAAGGTTTCCAGATACCGTTTTAATTTTCTCATTATGCTTTGGTTATTGTCAAGTATAAAAAATCCAGTGGATACGGAACGGATTCCGTCTGAATGACAAAGACCTCGTAAGTTTTGGAAACCTACGAGGTCTGGATGGTTTAAACCTGCTAGGTCTTCGAGACCTAGCAGGTTTGAAGGTCCTTACTTCACTTCATTCCAACTCTCCTTATCGCCACAATCCCCACTGACGACCGCATTAAACTTCACCTGTTGCGTCTTCAGTCGGGCTGCCAGCGCGTCTATATCGGCATCGTCATACGGTGAGGCATCGGTGCTGAAGAATATCACGCCATTGTCCTTCACATGGTCAAGCGCAACATTCAGGGCTTCGACGCTCGCTTCGGGGCAGAGTCCACCGCCTTCGGCTTGGAGACCTGCTATCACTATTTGGAGGAGTGGTAGGTCTTTGGTGAAGGCCAGCACTTTCACGTCGTCCTTAAAGCCGACCAGGGCGATGGTGGGAGAGGTGCTGGGGTCGAGTTGTTCACGAAGGAACTTCTCTAGCCCGGCTTTCACGCCATTGAGTTCGCCTTGCATACTGTTGGTGGTGTCCAGGACTAAAATGGCATCCACTTTCAGGTCGTTGGGGACGAAAATATTGGTGCGCGTTTTCACCGTGTGGGCCGGGTATTCCTTGGCCGTCACTTTGGCATCTTGGGTAAGTACCAACAAACCCGCGTCGGCTAGTGTCACGTCGAGGTGAACCGTTGCCACACTGACCACCCCTAGCCCCTCCTTATCAAGGAGGGGGACTGGAGAGGCAATGCTGAGGTCTTCCATCTGGCAAGTGATGAGCGGTAGTTGGGTGCTATCGCAAGTCCCTTGGTCAGTCGTGACGGTTTCCAATTTCACGCCTTGTGGCAGTTGCATGGTTAAAGTCACACCGGTGGCGGTGGGTTGGGGTGCGTTGGCACTCAATTCCACTTGGGCGGTGTAATGCAAGCTACCCAGCATGACTACAGGGTCGGGCGTGTCGGTGACGGTGACCGAGAGGTACGGTTTGACCGCTTTCCAATTGGTTTGGACGTCCACTGGGTATTCGGTGGAGGTCAAGCTGGCGACGTTTTTCAAAGTTCCCCCGTTAATGGCTTTGAGGGTCAGGGTCACGGTGGCCGTTGCGCCTGGGGTGAGGTCTGAGAGAGTGCAACTGGTCGTGGCGGGGTCGCAAGTGCCATCAGGGGTGGTGAGGGAGACAAGCGTGGCGCCTTCGGGCAGTTGTTCAGTCAGAGTCAGTCCCGTTGCGGTTTGTTGGCCGCCATTGGTGACGGTGAAGGTGTAAGTCAAGTTTTCACCTTGGCCGATGGCTTGCCAGGTGTCGGGTTTGGCCGTCAGTTTCAGTGTGGTCAACGATGACGGGTTTGCCCAGCATAATGTTGAAGTCCGCCGTCAGTCGAGACGGGTAATTCAGAAGTATGGGTTTTCCTAGTATGGTTCTTGGTGATTGATTCCGTACCTGACACGGTCACCGGTCTGGGTCGCACGATAATTTCTACCTGACTCCCGATTCGCCATAAAACTCCAAGCAGTGTCTCAATCGTGAACTGGTCTAAGGTGCCTGTCAGTAACTCCTTGACCTGAGAGGCGGTCATTCCGAGTTGGTTGGCTAACTCGGGGACTGAGAACG
>DZAL01000032.1 GCA_022729575.1 Thiomargarita sp. | reverse complement strand
CCTGCTGGCTGGCCAAACTCATTATGGGACAACTGGATAAGGATATTACTATAAGATGTGGGATGAAATTGTTAAAGCCGCGGAGGCAAGAAAACCAGGGTATAAGACCATCAAGAAGTTGTTAACCGATGGACGGTTTAAAAAATGAGCATGGACATTTTCACGTTTATCCACGAGTTGGAGAGGAGAAAGACGTATTATCACATAGCTTCTTATCGTGAAGATTATCTTATGTTCCTGGTGAGTGTTCCTGGTGAAAGATGGGAGGTTGAGTTTGCCAAAAATGGAGATATCGAAGTGGAGATTTTCCGCAGTGATGGTCAGATATTCTCTGAAAGTGTATTGGAAAAATTGTTGAACCAGTTTGCGTAGCCAGGTAACAAGTGTAGTTTCTTGTGAAAACTGCTGTCTACGCCAACCGAGGTAGCCAGGTAGAGTGGGTAAACGTCCATGTGTTTGCCCACCGTTTACCACCAATGCCATTAAGTTAAGCCTAAGTGCCTGTAGTGAAAAGCAAATAAAGAGGTATCGTGTGCCACTAGAACCAGTTTAGAACGGTTTCCCAGGAAAATGAAGAGGTTCGAGCCACCGATTCACCTCGTTACCACGCTCCGCGTGGTAATGCCGTGAGGACGCTCCGCGTCCCGTAATGACTCGGTTGTCCCACTATGTCGTGGTCGAGTTTAGCGTGTCGTCGGGCCAAAACGCTGGGGGGTCGAACGTTCTTTCGCCTGGTTGGAGCAATGCCGATGTCTCTGGCAGAACTGTGAACGACATTTGAATACCTCTCTTCATAAGGTCGTCTTGGCGTTTCCGTCTCTCCTCCTCAAAAGATGTTGAACAGGCTCTTAGAAGCGGTGAAATTTAGGCACCTTAGCTCCTAGATTTTAATACCTCCATTAGTTGGTAGGTACTACCTGTAGATGGTAAGTACTGAAGCATAAATTTTCTGATAATCGGCTGGAGTCCAAATCTTCAACTTTGGACAACGTCTCTTAACGCCAACTGAATCTCCTCCTCAGCCTGCTTAGAAAATCCCGCCTTTGAATTAATCTCCAAAGTCACCGTCAATTTCACCTCCCTATCGACATCCGCCACCTGTTTAGCCACCACTTTTTTATAAAACGTCATCCATTTATTGGGATGCAATTCACCTTGCCAAACCAAAGAATTTTTACTCTGGATGACGGGCAACGGGCTTGGAGCAACCGGTAACTCGTTTGCTGCTTCTTCCGTTGGGTGAACGGTTTTATCAGAATAAGGAGTGGGCGTCCCTTTCTCAACGGGTCCCGCAGGTTGTCGACCCCGCGTTTTTAGATAAACCTCCGCCTTCTCCCCTTGGAGAATCCACATCTCCTCAGAGATTTCTATATCCTCTGCCGTCAGCGACTCACCAAAATAAAAAGGCTGGTACCCGTCTTCCGTGGTTTTACCGACATAAGCCAACACCTTCTCTTTTACGCCCTTAGCAATGACCTCCTTTAGCACCTGGTCAGCATTCAATAACCGCGGATACTTGGGCGAAGCAAAAAACATTTCTTTGACCGCCTTGGTGTCCCACGCTTCATACGCCGGCGACCAATTGCGCGTAAAAAACCGCGGTTGCAACGATTTTGTCACTAAATCCTGTGACGCTAACTCTTCCAAAATGCGCTTCACCAGGTTCGGGTTAGCACTGGGCTGCGCTGGACCCAAATCATAGAGTTGCAATTGGTTGTTTTCACCTAAGAAGACCACATTTTTATATGCTCGCCAAATGTTATCTCTCAACAAACTTTGATGTTTTTTCAAATTATTCGCCAACTCATGCTTACTCTTCTCTTCTAATTTTAACTCCTTTTTCTCTTCCTCAATCATTTCCCACGCCAACAACTTGCGGGCTTCGTCTGGTAAATTGATACTACTATCGGGCATTACCCAAAATAGCGCGTTTTTAAAAACTCGTGAAGTGCTACCACACTCCTTAGTCATCTTATCGATGTCCCTTTTGGTGGCATTATCCTGCCACACTTGTTCAGGCGACAAAATAACTAAAGTTATCACTGGACGATTGGGAATATCGTCACTCTGGCGCGGAAAAAATTTACATTCCAGACTCGATCCACTGGTAAACATTTTCTGCACTTCGGTCCGCAACCGGGCTTGAATATCGGCCGGTTTGACTGTGGCACAGCGGTCCGCATGGAGTTTATTTAAGTTAGGTTGACTGCTAAACCGATAACGATTGCGTTCCACGCTTAGATAATAACAAGCACTGGTCAACGCCTCCAAAGCGGATTCGATATTGCCAATTTCTAACCCTGGTTCACCCACCGCTAACCGAATTTCTGGCAAAGTCGCTTCCTTTCGCAACATGCCGCCACTGGATTCAAAAAAGATAACAGTGGCGATTTTACGATGCAAGGCAGTTTTTCGTAAAGTCTCCTCGGCTTCTCTATCCAACCGCGCTGCAAACGCTTCGGCCTTGCCATTAATATCGGAATTAACCACCGGTTCCAATAATTGGTCACCCAATTGGTCAAACACAGCAGACCGAAAAATGGAATCTTCTAACGGAGCCGTGCCCAAACTAATAAGTTTATCCTTATGTTCTCCGCTCGTACCCTGCTGATAAGCGTGGGCGACCCACAAGGCTAATAACCGCAAGACTCCACGAGTTTGTTGAAACTTCGGCAAGGTTTGCCACTTCCGTTCAAAAACCGACAACACACTGGGATGAAACGGATAAGTAGCCAAAAATTCCTCCGCCGCTCGGTTAATTGGGAAATTCGCCAATTGGGTATGATTATCGGTCACCCATTGCGCATATTCCTTACCCGTCAACTTCGCTTCTTTGAGGAAACTCATCTTCCCCTCTCGACTGCCCTCAACGTTTTCCCATTCAAACAACCGTCGCCGAATAATCTCAGTGGTTTCATTTTCCGTCGCCATGACCATCGCCTTCCCTAATCGATTTAATAATTTTTCCAAGCGACCATAATTGGCCTGGTCTTCGGCACTCATTTCTAATTTCGACGCCGGTAACGACACCACCAACACCGCTTGCGGGCGCCCTCGAATCTCCTCCGAAAGGACTTGTAAAAAATTGTACAGTTGGGTAAATGCCTGACTGCCGTTACGACTGGCATAATTCATCAACTCATCCATCAGAATTAAACAAGGTTGATTAACGGGCAAAATTTGTTTAACCACATCCCCGGCCGGGGCCATCCCCCGTTTATCATGTTCAGCCACCGATTGAAACGCTTCCTGGCCACCCAATTGAAACGCAATTTCTCCCCATGGCGTTTTCCGCAACAGCGTCCCATCGGTGCCACCACGACCCGTCAAAGCATCAAAATCGGTGCCGACAAACACTGCCACTGCGGCCTTCGGTATCTCACTGATCTCGGCCTGCAATAACACTTTTTTTACCCCTTCCCACTGCTTTGCCACTTTACCATGTTTGGCCAGATGATACAACAAAGTCAAGGCATGAGTTTTACCTCCCCCAAATTGGGTTATCAAGTTGAATACCGCCGACGTTTCCGTCACTTCACCAGCCAATCGCCGAGTCACTTCAGCGGCTAAATCGGTCAAATTTTTCGTCAAATAAGTCCGGGCAAAAAATTGTTCAGGTTGTTGATAAACTGCACTCGCTTGATGAGTCAACACTTGCCCTAAATTAACCGCAAATTCAGCCGCATCGAGAGGCTTACCTTTGCGTAAATCCTCACGGGGCTGGACCACATTATACCAAGGTTTAGTCATAAAATATCTCCTCTTATTTAAGTTGCAGTACAGAATATAGCTGGAGTCCAAATCTTCGGATTTGGACCGCCGCGTTCCCAAATCTGAAGATTTGGACTCCATTTATTTAAGTTGAAGTACGGAATATAGCTGGAGTCCAAATCTTCAAATTTGGACCGCCGCGTTCCCAAATCTGAAGATTTGGACTCCAGCCAGGTTCCCATCCTAACTAAGTTTTCACCCACCTGTCATCACCACCTAATTCAACATTAACACCGTCACAATATCATTGAGAACTTGATAAGTATAAACTGGTGTCATGGTTTTCACCGCAGATTTACGGTGAATCTCTTTGCCATGGGCTATCCAATTGCGATAGTCAAGAATTTGTTTAGCTTGTCCAATCGTATGTTTGTCAATGGCGGACAAGTGTTTGAGTAAATCCAAAACCTCTTTTTGATTCCAATATTCTACCTCTTTGCGGAACTGTTCATACAAAGGAGAAGCTAAATCTAGGGGGATAATCGTTTGTAAAGTTGCCCCTTTATTTTGCAAATAGGTGATGACAAAGCGTTCAAACGTCGCCCAGAGAGAGAAGACGAATAACTCTTGGACATTGGTTATCGCTGTAGCAATCTGTTGTTGCGCGTCTGGTTGAGTTGGCCATTGTGCAAGAGGGAATAAACGGACCTGTTGTTCCTTAATCGTGCGGTGTGCGATTTTGAAACAGTCCATAGTAACTTGGTAAGACTCTATAACGGGGGGGAGTGGATTAGCCATCATAGTCAGTCGCCTCTCTGAACAAGTTGGTAAATGTTCCCTTGTTCATAGTATGGGCCTGATTTTTCAAATTATTCTCCACCCAATACCAACCATCATCTCTCACGTCTTTGAACATCTGTTGACCTCTCAAGTAGGGGCCGCCGTTTACCAAATAGATGATATATTCCACCCCAAACAAGCCATACACATCAATTCGCCCTTCCGCTTCCATAATACACGCCCCCTGCGGTTCAATCTTCGCCAATTGTTGCGTGGGTGTCTTAATCACCAGCACCGGGGCTGTGTAGTAATCGGTCAATTCTTCACCGATAACCACCTCCCCGCGTTCAATCTGTAAGTCTGGATAGTCCTTTAGCCACTCTGGAATATTGCTAAACAGGTGGTTGACTCGGGCGAGATAAGTTTGTTTAACCTGCTCACCGTGTGATTTTGATTCAAGGTCTGTCATTTTAGTGTCCTCATTGTCCAAATCTGAAGATTTGGACTCCAGTGTCAAAATCTTCAGATCTGGACTGATGTTAAAAATCATCTTCCTCTATTTTAAGGTCCTTATATCCCGGATTCTCCCGAAATTGCTTAACTAAATACTCCCTTCCCAGGTTTTCAAAATACCCCAGAAAACTAGAAAACGGATAATCCATCAAATTAGTCACGTACCCATGTTTAATCGGATTGTTGAACAAATAGTTTTGGCGTACCAAATATTGCTTCTCATCTCGCGGGCAATAATCCCAATAATTCCACCATACGGGTTTTTCACAATGAGTCCGTTGACTGATTAAAAAACCAGATTGCCGGTGAATATTCTGCATGATTTTCGATAAATTCTCACCTTTGCGACTATAGCCCAAGAGGTGATAATGGTTATTTAAAATCACCCAATCGTTGAGTCGCCAACCTTTATCATTGAAAACCTGTTGGATAGTTCGCAACAACTCGGTTTTTATGTACTCGTCAGCCAATAATGGACGCTTCTCATAAATGGCAGAAGTGATGAAATAAGGCGAATCATCACAGAAAAAATGAATAGGTGTATGGAGATGTCTTTTATATGACATAACTATTTCCTTTGTCCAAATCTAAAGATTTGGACTCCAGTACACGTTGGAGTCCAAATCTTCAGATTTGGGAACCACGTTGGAGTCCAAATCTTCAGATTTGGAGACTTGTCTTCAATGGCAGAAGTGATGAAATAAGGCGAATCATCACAGAAAAAATGAATAGGTGTATGGAGATGTCTTTTATATGACATAACTATTTCCTTTGTCCAAATCTAAAGATTTGGACTCCAGTACACGTTGAACCGCGTTGGAGTCCAAATCTTCAGCTTTGGACGGGCTGGCTTCCCAAATCTGAAGATTTGGACTCCAGCGCTGTCCAAATCTTCAGATTTGGAGACTTTTCTTCCGCGCCAACACCCCATCAATCCACCGTTTCTCCTCCGATTGTTTCGGATACAATGCCGATAACGCATTCGTCAATCGCCAAAATTGTGGCTCTTTTCCTACCGTGTCCACCAGAAAACGTTTTAAGGCTTCACTGCGCCCCAGGCCAAAGAGTAGCAAACTTTGATGCACTCGGTCTAAGGTAGTCTGGCCAGCGTCGGGCGGGGTGTGGTCAGGATGATTGTCCTCAATTTCTTCGGTCCCGGCAACGACCGTGGTCAGCGTAAATTGTTTAGGTTTAGACGGTTTTTTGGCCACTTTTTTGGTGAGGGCCGCGGGCAGGTTGCTGCCAAGTAAATAAGTAGCCCGTTCAGTCACGGGCAAGAGGCGGGCTTCACCGCGTTTGATTTCTATCAAAGAACTTAAATTTTCTAAATGGACTCCCAAGCCTTGGGCGATTTTGCGGGCCGCGTCAAATTCTAGTAGATAGCCACGAGTTTGGGGCTTCTTAGGCGTTTCCTCGTCGTCTTCGGCATCTTCCTCCTCCTCTGAAACGCTCGTCTCAGTGGCCGTTGACAGCGTCCACAGCCAAATAGCCGTTAACCGGGCATCTTCTTCAAAACCAGTCGCATCGGCTTCTTTAAAAATCATGCGTAGGGCTTCTTTGGAGACGGTAGCCCAGACTTGTTCGAGGTAGTCTTGCAAAGTAATGACCGTGCCATCGGCCTTTTCGACGCGGTCATAGCGGGAGTAAATTTCCATCGCGGGGCCAAGGCAAGCAAAGATAGCATCCGCGCCGACGATGCCTTCTTGGGTGAGACGGGGCATCCATTCTTGAATGCGTGGCGCCAGTTCGGCTAAGACGTTGCGATAGTTGCCGGTGTTGTCAGGATGAGTGGGACGTTTGCGGCAGACGAGGTGGATGGAGGAGGCAAGGGCAGCGGAGTTTTGGGCGCGTAGTCTGCCAGGACGTTCTGTATCAATAGGCCATGAACCAGTGATGGTCCAACCGGCGTTTATCAGGGCTTGTAGCATCGTTTCCCAACCGGCAGTAGATTTATGGGCAAAGACGACTACGCCTATACCATTGTCGGCGAGGATGCGTTGACCTTCGGCCATAGCTTGCTGCATATTCTTTTCAAAATAGGCTTTATCCTTCCCCTTCACTTCATCTACAATAATCTCCTCATCCTTTGGAGTCAATGGAGTACAAATCTTCAGATTTGTACCGATAGTACGTTTTAGCCAGACATAAAAGAAGTCTGAAAGGTCTGCATAAGGTACGCTGTCGTAATAGGGCGGGTCAGTGAAAAAGCATTGAACGAAGTTGTCGGGCAGAGGATGCTTTGTTGCTGAAGCACTCTCAACTTGACCAATATTTGTGTTACCTGCTTCTGTTCTGATTGTTTCATAAAATGCCTCTACACCAGCACTCCAATTAGCACCTACTTCATTAAACGGGTTCGTTTCCATAAAATCCCATACCATAGGAAGTGCTTGTCTGCCAAAAGTGTGTACAACTCCCCGTCCACCTGTAGCATTTAAAACACACAAAGATGAATTAAAGTCAGCTAATCTGTTTAAAGCTAATCCCAAACACGTCTGCACCGCCTCCGCCAACCCCTTGTCCAAATCTGAAGATTTGGACTCCAGCGGGTTGTCTCGTACTAATCTGGCCAGCGTGGTTAAGGCTAAGAGTTGACGTGGAGTGAAGAGGTCAGCAAAAGTATCCATGCCATAATGACGTTGCGAAAATGCACGTCCTGCCCCACTTCCTCCCCCTTGAGGAGTAGGCTCATTAGGTCCGCTGGAGTCCAAATCTTCAGATTTGGCCTTCTCAATCGCTGCGAAATCTCGCGCTGTTGGCAAGCGGTACCCTCTTTCTTTAGTTTGAGGGTCGTCACGTCGAATAACTATAAGTCTTGCATCGGCCCCACCTCCTTTTCGTGCTTTCAATTGCTTGCGCACTGAAGTCACGGGCGTAGTGTAGCCACAGCAGGGGCAAGTAGCAGAGCCGCGTTTGACGGTGCCATCGCCAACGTCTTTGGCCGTAGCATTTTCTATAATGGAGATGTCCAAATCTGAAGGTTTGGATTCCAGCCGGTCCAAAGCTGAAGATTTGGACTCCAGTCGGTCCAAATCTGAAGGTTTGGACTCCAGTCTGGGGGACAATTTTAGGGCGACTGATTTTTTGGCTTTCTTGGCTAACCAGAGGGAACGCATTAAGGGCACTTCGGCGCCGCAACCTTCGCACATCACCGTCCGCGCCCATAAATAAGCAATCGGCGTTGCCCCATCCTCGTCGATTGGATAAAACTCGGCCAATTTCTGTTGGGCTTGCTGTTTAATCACCTCCCCCCATTTGCGCACTTCGTCCGCCAACCGTTGCCCGTATTTGGGAATATACTCCAATACCACTTTATTTAGCAATACCGCCACGGGATTCAAATCACTGGCATAGGCATCAGCCCCAACACGTAACGCTTCCAAGGGAATGGAACCCCCGCCCGCAAATGGGTCAACGACCAGAGGTAGAGTATTCACTTCTCCTCCCTCCGCCAAATGCGCCGCCTTAGTCAAAGCCCGCGCTGCGTCTAAAAAAGTCGGATAAGTAGAAGCGTCCCAATTGGCAAAATCCGCAATAAATGCCAACAACATTTGGCGCATATCCCAATAAACAGCCTCATTGTTAGGATTTAAACTGGCACGGTCAGCACGATTCCAACAATCCTTCCCGACGACACATAACGCTTTTAAGTTTTTATCATTTCTCGCGGCCCTGGCAAACTCCACTAAAATCTCCGCCACCGCCACCCGAAATGACTGCGGACATTCCTTATCCGCCGGGTCCAACCATAACGCCGCACATAACACGGCCCGACACGCCGCCAAAGGTCGCCGTGCCCACCAAATATGCAGGGTAGAAATATGCCCGTGACGAATTGATTTTTCCCGCCGGGCATGGGCAGAAATGGCTTTAATGGGTAAATCGACTTCAATAAGACGTTTCATAAGATTCCTCAGTCCAAATCTAAAGATTTGGACTCCAGTGCTGGAGTTGGAGTCCAAATCTTCAGATTTGGACTATTTTTCCCTTTTGTTTGTCTGAATCAGAATTTTCAGAATTTTAGAATTTTCAGAATGAAATTGAATTAGTTATTCTGAAAATTCTAAAATTCTGTAAATTCTGATTCAGACAACTTGGAGTCCAAATCTTCAGATTTGGCCCCCTTTCAGACAATAATGTTCCACCTTCACCACTTTTTCCCAGTCCAACGAGGCCGCTGGGTCTTGAAAAGTATGAATTTTTGGAATGGTAGCACAATTAAATACAATATACAACCAGTAATCTTTCCCTAATCGTTGCGCGGTTTTATATTCGTTAGGGGTTAACGCCACCACACCCTGTTGCGCCCGTCCCTTTACTTCGATAAAACGTATTTTCTGGTCCAAATCTGAAGATTTGGACTCCAGGTCAAAGCCGTAGTTTTCGGTTTCTACGCTTTTGACTTGACGGCCACGGGCTTGTTCATAAGCAATCACTGCTTGAATGGCAATTTGTTCCACCGTATCGTCACGAAGTAACGGGGCAAATTCGGGGTGATGACGTTTGGGATGCGGTAAAACTAAGGCTTGGGCGATAATATGAGGGTCGCTAAGGGAACAATTTTGCTCCTGTTCTAACTCCTTTTTACGCTGTTCCCAACGTTGATTATGTTCCTCTACTCGATCTTCCATCTGTTTTAAACGACCCTCTAAACCTGGTTCTCTACTCCCCAACATTTTAGCCTCTTCCAAGTCGGCCCATTGACAATTTAAGTGAGTGACAATGGCATTAAAACTGAGGTTTAAATGCTTGGTCACCGTGGCTATTTCTTTCGCCCGTTGCGCCATCACTTCCTGTAAAAACGGTTGCAGAGCTTCGGTCAACAAAAAACCTTTAATGTCCAAAGCTGAAGCTTTGGACTCCACGCCGATACTGGAGTCCAAAGCTTCAGCTTTGGACAAATTAGCCAGATAAGTAGGCGGATGAATTTTAAAACTCCCCTCCGCCGGAATTTCCACCACAAATAACCGCCGATGCAATTCCCGACTTCGCCCATCTTTAATAGCCACCGAAAAAATTTGCAACCGCGCCGGCACCTCCCGTTGCCAGTCATAAAATACTGCGCCCCGTTGTAAATCGTCTTGCACCGCTTGCCACAGCGCAGTGCGCACGGCTTCAAACAAGGGATGACCTAACGTCACCCATTCCAAGGTAGGAGTCTTCTTTAACCAGTGCTTGTCAAAGACAATCTGTTGATAATCTCGTCCCAATTTACCAAACTGCGCCTCCTGCGATTCCGCAATCGCAACTAAGGAACGAGGAATTTTCCCCACTCGATAGGGAGTACCAATCTTCAGATTGGTACGGTCCAAATCTGAAGATTTGGACTCCAGTTTTAAGCCGATGATTGGGGCCGCTTGAGTGAAAAAGTCTTCAATCATTTCAGGGCGAAGACGTTTAATTTTAGCTTCGTTCGTTTTATTAAACAAAGACGCTAAGTTCAGTTGTCTGGTCGCTAATCCTTCCAACGCTGATTGCGTAATCTGGCGGAAATGTGCCAGGTCGATTTGTGCCACAATGCGGTCCTGGATATCCTCTTCTTTTAAGTTATGCAGATACATATCCCGTAACATTTTTTCTAACTGATTCGCGGGGAAAATGTCACCTAACACATTGAAAATTTTGCCCGTTTGTTGCGGGTCTAAATCCTGTTCAATCTTTTCCAGACGTTCAAACAACCGGTGGAGGACACGACCTTCACGAGTGTCTTGCGATACAAAATTGATTATCAGACAATCTTTCTCTTGACCATAACGATGAATACGCCCCATCCGTTGTTCCAAACGAATGGGATTCCAGGGAATGTCATAGTTGATGAGCAACCAACAAAATTGCAAATTAATTCCTTCCCCTGCCGCTTCAGTAGCGACCAATACTTGACATTGTTCACGAAAGGCCTTTTCCGACTGTAACCGACTGTTGGGCGTGTTCAAATCACCAATTTTCATGCCTCCATGAATTTGGGTCACGGACAAATTCCAACTGCGCAATTTGCCCACTAAATAGTCTAAGGTGTCTTTATGTTCAGTAAACAGGAGGAGTTTAACCGTGGGGTCTTTAAACACACTATGTTGAGTCATGACCTCCTTGAGTTTCTCTAATTTAGATTCACCTGTACCGTCCAAACCTGGAGTACAAATCTTCAGATTTGTACCGTCCAAATCTGAAGATTTGGACTCCAGTTGACGGGCTTGGTTAATTAAACGTTGTAATTCGCGAACCTCTCGTTGTAAAACTGCCGGGTCCACACTGACCACGACCGTTTCCAGGTCATCCAAGAGTTGATTTTGTTCCTCTTCAGGTAACTCGTCAAAATCTTCTGGCAATTGTTTTTTCAATTGGTCTTGACGAAATTTTTCGGGATTATCTAACACCTCCTGACGTTTGCCCGCCATCCGTTCCAAGGTTCTCCGCACCGCATAAACACTAGAGGCGAACCGTTTCTGCAACATCGCCAAAGTAAAACCCAATGCCAGGCCGCGGGCCGAATTATCATCAGCATTGGCTTTTTCTGCTTGTCTTTCCACATAGCGACTGAGGGCATCATAAAATTCTTGTTCACCCAGATTCAGATGAAAACTGAGCGTCTTGACCAACCGTTTCGTGAACAAAGTTTTGACTTGCCCCGTCTCACTGTCAGGAAACGTGACCAGAGCCTCTTTAACACGACGTAAATAAAACGGGGCTTGTCGTTGTTTCATCGCCTCTTCCAAACTGCTAATATGGGCATAGACTTCTTTATCCAACAGGGAGAGAAACAAGCGAAAATTTTCCGGATCCCCCTTATGAGGCGTGGCAGTGAGTAACAGATAATGGTCAGTCATGGTGGATAAAGATTCGCCCAGTTTATAAGCCAAAGTCTTCTTATCAGCGGTCGCGGCACTCATCTTATGGGCTTCATCGACGATAATTAAATCCCAATGACTTTGTAACAAACTACTTTTAGCCTCCTCAATCCGCGACACCCAGGCGAGAGAAGTGACGATTTGCGCATGTTCCTGCCAAGGATTGCTGCCATAAGTAATACGCAATCGTTCCCCATTGACGATGGTAAAAGTTTCGCGAAACTTATCTTGTAATTCGCGTTGCCATTGAAAAGTCAAATTCGCGGGACTGATAATCAAGGTCCGTTTCAACAAACCACGAATTTTGAGTTCCTTAATTAACAGTCCCGCCATAATCGTCTTCCCAGCGCCGGGGTCATCGGCTAGGAGGAAGCGAATCCGTGGCAATTTCAGAAAATAGTCATACACCGCTTCCAATTGATGCGGTAAGGGGTCAATCTGGGCAATGGAGAGGGCATAGTAGGGGTCATATTCATACGCCAGTTGCAAGCGCAACGCTTCCAAACCTAGACGAAAGCGGTGGGAATCGCCATCATAACGAGGTTGGTCATTCGAGGTGAGGGTTAATTGGGCCAGTTGTTCTGGCATCAGTAATAATTCGTAAGTTTTACCACTGTTAACACCGGTGCCAGTTAATTCGATGGTGTTGGCCAGAGGAGTGGCTAGGATGATGCGAATAGGTTCGACAAATATCGGGCCTTGGATAATGCTGTCGCGTTTAAGGTTATCAGTATTCATAATAATAAAGTAAGAGTTTCTGGTCCAAATCTGAAGATTTGGACTCCAGGGCTGGATCCTGTTGGAGTCCAAATCTTCAGATTTGGACACTGATTTTAAATATTAAATCTAAAAAACATTACATCCCCGTCTTGCACCACATACTCCTTTCCTTCCAACCGCCATTTTCCAGCTTCTTTCGCCCCAGATTCGCCTTGATACTTGACAAAGTCGGCGTAGGAGATGACTTCGGCGCGGATGAATCCTTTTTCAAAATCCGTATGAATAACTGCCGCCGCTTTGGGTGCAGTGGCACCCATTTGGACGGTCCAGGCTCGAACTTCTTTGGGGCCTGCGGTAAAAAACGTCTGTAGTCCCAACAGATGGTAACCGGCATGAATCACTCGATGTAAACCCGGTTCTGTCAATCCTAAATCGGTTAAATATTCTTGTCGTTCGGCCGGGTCTAAAGCGACTAATTCGGCTTCGATTTTGGCACATACGGGGACTACTTCTGCCTTCTCTTGTTGCGCTACTTCTCGTATTTGGTCAAGATAGGGATTGTTTTTAAAACCATCTTCGGCCACATTGGCCAGGTAAAGGGTGGGTTTTACGGTAAGGAGGTGAAGGTCGCGAAGCCATTGTTGTTCAATGCTATTGAGGTCCAAGGCACGAACCAGTTGACCTCGGTCAAGATGCGCCTGGATTTGTTCAAAAAAATGTTTTTGCGCTAAGGCTTCCTTGTTACCACTTTTAGCATTTTTAGCCGTTCGTTGAATCGCCCGCTGAACGGTATCTAAATCGGCTAAAGCTAATTCGGTGTTAATTACTTCAATGTCGCTTAACGGATTAATTTTGCCAGCAACGTGAATTACATCGTCATCTTGAAAGCAACGGACGACGTGGGCGATGGCTTGAGTTTCGCGAATGTTGGCTAAAAATTTGTTGCCGAGTCCTTCGCCTTTGGAGGCACCAGCGACTAAGCCTGCAATGTCGACAAATTCCATGCTGGTGGCTACCACTTTTTGGGGTTTAACCAGGTTGGCAATGGTGTCTAATCGAACATCTGGCATGGCAACCACGCCGATATTGGGGTCGATGGTGCAAAAAGGGTAGTTTTCGGCTGCAATATTGGCACTGGTCAGTGCGTTAAACAGGGTAGATTTTCCAACGTTGGGGAGGCCAACGATTCCGCATTTGAAGCCCATAGTTTGTTCCGTGGTGAATTACTTAAGTTTGAGGTTATTGAGAAAAAAGGTGTTCATCTTTAGGGGATGATGAGTTATTATATCGTCGAGTATTGGAGACTGTCAAGCCGGGGGCAAAACTTCGCTTTAAACTCCTGGTGAAATTATAGTTCTGGTAATAACAAACTTTGCAAGTCTTGAAAAATTGCTGAGTACCTATTACTGGCCAAATGTCTCAAGAGGTCTTTGATTAATAAATCTTGGTCAAAATTGTGAATTTCAAATTGTTGTGCCAAAAACTGGCAAAGTGCTAAAAATGCTTCTTTACCACGACAATGTTGCCTGGCTAATTTTCTGTCCATCAGCAGGGGTGAAGTAAGCCAGGTTTTCCATGGTAATTCTTGCATAATGTCTTCAAACAGAGTCACTGGTTTTTTCTTGAGTGTCATGACCATTTGCGCTTGATTTGCTTGTAGGTCAAACCATTGTTTTATTTCCTCTGGAGTTTGAGTGTCAAAATTCGCCGGTTTTTCTACACTTGGATAGTCTTTGATATTAATCGCAAGATTAAATTTGAGACATTCCCAATATTCCGTTCGAATAGAGTGACGGAAATAGTTTTCCAAAAAATTGTCCAACTGGGTTTGATTGGCTGGTTGCGTGGAAATTTTGTAAGATTTCCTGAGTGCCGAAGGACGACCAGGGGTTTGCGGTTTGACGGGGAGTTGATTTATCCAGTCAGCCAGCCATTCGGTTTCTTCCAGCAAATAATTTTCCCATTCATGTCTGGGCCAGTATAAAATTTTGGGCTTTTTGTTCTTAATCAGACTGGGAGAGTTGTCCTGTTGTTTACTCGTCTGGGTCCTGTAATCACTGTCGGCGATGGCTAATACTGGAAGAGTTTGATGAATTTTAGAAAGACGATACCCTACTTTAGCAAAAGCGTTAAAGGCAGAAGAACTCCCCACCTCGATAATTTGGGGGATAATATTTGCCCCAGTGTCCGCCATTATCAGTGGAGTAACGGTCTGAAAAAAAGATATTTCTGGACTGTCAGGTTCACCTTCTACCAAAAGGTAAAAACGATTATCTACTAGCATTAGACGAAGTCTCCAAATTATTTAAATTAATAATTTCATTCGTAAAAAACAAATCTCTGACATACGGTGAATGAGTGGTAAAGATATACTGGTTATTTGATTTCTCCTCACGTAACGCTTGTAGCAATTGTTGTTGCCAATTAGGATGCAAATGCAATTCTACTTCATCTATCAATACGATGGAGTTCACCGCAGTTTCTGAGACTAAACTGACTAAGATTCTTAAAATTTGATGTTCACCGGAACTCATTTGCAGTAAGTTATATTCAAGAGAGTCGTGCTTGAAAATGAGGGTGTCGGTGTCGGGTCCACATTCCAGTTTGACTAATTGTGTGGGGTGGCAGACTCGATTAAATAATTTTTGAATTTTACTAAAGTGGGATTCCCCATATTTTTCCACATTCCATCCTACATGCTTATGATAGTAATAGGCTAACCAAGTTAATACATCATCTGATGCTAAGTTGTCAGGTTGTATTATGAAGAGGGAACAATTTTCGACCAAGCGCAGTGAACGTCGTTGGTCGAGATAACAAATTCCACCAATACGTTCAAACAGGTTGTGTTGAACTAGGTGTCGATTATTTTCTATCGCCTTGGCCAGTCTTCCTCTCGCACCCAACACGGTTGCTGATTGTTTGGGAAAAATCGAGACTCGACAAGGTCTTTTTGGAGAGTCTTTGAGACGGGGATATTGCCATTTGACGATGGCCGAATTTGTTAAAGGTGGTAGGGGAAAAAGTCCATCTGGCGAGGATTGAAAGGGAAGGGGACGACCTAAGGCCTGAAAAACTTCGTTGATAGCCTTGGCTTCCTCTTCTTCTATAGAATATTCAAACTCAATTTGTGCCTGGGTGCCTCGGCCACGAACTAATTGGGCCACAGACCATTTTAAACCTTCTCTTAAACGAGGCTTATAAGGTTCTTCTAAGGTCCGAACTACAATCTGAATGGCATCTAAAATGGAAGTTTTACCACTGCCATTGGGACCCACGATGAGGCTGATTTGCTTGGGGCGAGATAGGGTGTCCGTGAAATCTAATTCCAGGTGGTCAATGGCACGGAAATTGTTAATTTGGAGGGAATGTAGTTTCATGTTATGTTCAATCTGAGTTGAGAAACGCCGGGTTTGGAACCCCCGGAGTTTCTGGTTGTTTCATTCACGTTTCTGACTGTGCAATTGATGCGTCGCCTTCTCAACCTCCCCAGTGATTAGCCACGGAATCACTTCCAAGGCTCCACTTATCGCGGCTTCAATGCTAATTTTTTCTTCCAGCATGGGGGCATTAAGAACATGCGCGGTGACATCGCCGCCTTTGCCTGGATGTCCAATACCTACGCGCAAACGCAAAAATCCATTATTTCCCAATTGAGCAATAATATCTTTTAGACCATTATGTTTGCCATCTCCTCCTCCGGGTTTCAGCCGAATCGTGCCGGGCGGAAAATCCAATTCATCATGGATGACTAAAATTTGCTCCAGCGGAATTTTATAGTAATTAGCCAAAGCGGCAACCGCTTGGCCACTACGATTCATATACGTATTTGGTTTGAGTAGCCAACAAGAGTGGCTACTGATGACACCACTGATACTATCCTGGTGGCGAGTGCGAGCCGGGGTAGTGAGATTGACTTCGATACGACAAACTTCGCCAAAAAATTTGGCTTCTTGGCGAAATTGTCCTTGGTAACGGTGAGCCAGTTGTTCCACTACCCAGAAGCCGGCATTGTGGCGGGTTTCTGAGTAACGAGGGCCTGGGTTACCCAGGCCCACTAGGAGCGTAATAGACACGCTAAATAACTTTTTGGTTAATTATGAAAGGTGGATTAAGCAGCGGGAGTCACGGGGGTGGCGGTAGCGGCTGCTTCAATCGTTTCTTCTACCTGAGCGGCCCGTGGTAAATGGACCGAGGCTACTGGTAGGTTATATTCAGGACCATGGCCATGGCCCAGCGCCACAATTTCTACGCCAGGGGACAAGACCAAATCCGACAAGTGAACAATTTGGTTTAACTGCACTTGGCTCAAATCAATTTCGATAAATTCTGGTAAGTCCTTGGGTAAGCAACGAATTTCCACTTCGATGAGGTGTCGAGAAACCACTCCACCTCCTTGTTTGACTCCCACACATTTCTCTTCATTGAGGAAGTGCAGAGGAATGTGAATCGCCAGTTTTTCGGTTTCACTGGTTCGTAGTAAATCTACATGTACGAGGGTGGGACGGTAGGGGTGTCGTTGCAAATCTTTCAGGACTGCTTTCTCGTGTTGACCATTCAGATTGATGGTCAATATATGGGAATAGAATGCTTCATGTTGTAAGTTTCTGAGCAATTCGTTTTGATTTAAAGTAACTGGTTGTGGCTCTTTGCCAGCACCATAAATGATCGCAGGGACGGCTCCTTGACGACGCAGACGGCGGCTCGCACCTTTTCCTAGTTCGTGACGTGGTTGGGCAGTTAAGGTAAATTCCATAGTGTCGATTCTCCAAAGTAAAGTTATTCCCCGGCGGGGAAGGTTAAAAGATAACAACGATAAATTTGCTTCCGCGACCAGAAGCGATTGAGTCGATGGTAATCAGTTTACTACCATCGTTCCAATTCTGTAAATACCTCAAGCAAAAATGTTTTTACCTGGTTGTAAGTTTATGACATTCAAAAGGTTTATTAAAATAAGTCACGTAGCCATTTAATAAAGGCTTGCATTTCCTGAGAGTGCAGGTTTATCAAATCGGCATTAATCGTACTGACCAACGCTTGTCCTGGTCTGGTTTGCCAGGCTAACCAACTGTAAATAGTCGCTTTGGTATGATGATACGGCTGGAACAAAGTGACAGGTAATTGCTCAAGACAAGTGGTGGCCGTTTGTAAGAGAGTAAGTTGTTGGTCTCCATAAACCGTTTGCTTGATTAAATCTTCCAACATGCCGTCACTTTGATGGTCGGGCATCAACCATAAACCAACGAGAGGCAATCCTTCGGTATGGGTAAAAATGCTGCCCGCATATTTTTGTGAAGGTGGGGCACTTATTTCATACCCCATCTCCCTCAGTGGTTTAGTCAACAATTGCCAACGTTTATTAAAGCCACCCTGGCCCTTAGGTGTCGTGTGGTCGGCATCCGCCACAATACCTAATCGCTGGATAGCACCATCTTGCAAATCATCAAAATAAGCTGTTAATAAGTCGGGAATCTTGGTAATACCATGGTGTGGTTCAATTTTGACGGATAATTTTTCTTTTTGTATCAACGCTTCAAAAAACAGTGTATCGGTTTGTCCTTCCACGATTAACTTAGAACTATTCATCCGCGTACCTCCAATTTGGCTTCAGTCACAGCCTGGAGTTTTCCGTAAGCATAATCTATGGCAATGACTTTACCGTTATCACTTTTCCGGACACTGCGCCCCAGACGAAATAACATGACCTCTTCATCGCTATGTTGCGCGGCTTGTTCAAAGGCCGTCACGCCATCCCAACTATGAGTGGTGGCAAACACTTGTACATTTAATTCGTTGGCCAACTTGAAAATTAAGTTCCACAGGGGCGGTTGCACCGTGTAATGTAGGCCATTTTCAAATTCGTCAATGAGTAATAAACCATCACGGGCGTTCAAAAGTGCGAGAAGGATATGAAATAAATGAGTCATCCCATCGCCCAAACTTGATAGCGGTAGCCGTTGGTCGTGGTCATTATAAATCAAAATAGGCGTAATATTCCCGTTTCGTCCCACTAAGACCAGTTCTTGAATTTTTTCATCAATCAGTTGCAACCCTTGAAATACGGTTTTTCTTAAAGTCGGTTGTACATTGATATTATCCCATAACACCGCGACTTTGTCAGGAGTCAGGGGCTGAGTGGGCACCCTTTGAACATTCAGTCTGGTCTGATGACGTTTGGTTAGATACGTTTTTAGGTCTTTGTTTAGACGGATTAGCGATTTGATTTCTCCGTTTTCCTCAATTTCGATGACTGATTCAGTCTCCTCCAATGGAGGAGTGGACTGGTGTGGTTGGTCAATTCGAGTAAAACGTTGTCCCTCTTTCGTTTCAATCATTTGGTAGGTCTGAAGGCGAAGTTTTAAGCGTTCTTGAATAGGTTGGACCGGACCAATCTCTATACCCTCTTCTCCTAATTGTGGAAAGTGGTAGCCATAAAATAGATAACGCAGTGGGTTGTCACTGTCTGGTAGAGAATGATTATGATATTGTCGCATCTCGAATTCCCAGTTTTCGCCGCGTTCCAAAATCAGTTCCGCCAGAACTTTAGGTGAAGCATTTTCCGCATAGATACGCAGTGCTTCCAATAAGCAACTTTTACCTAAATTATTTTTTCCAACAAATAAATTGATTCGTCCCAATCGTTCAATTTGCAATTCTTGGAAGAGACGAAAGTTTTTAATATATAGGGAGTTTAGCATAAATAAATCTCTTAGTCAAATATTTGGTAATTTCTCTAAAAAATACTTAGCACTAGCACCATGAGGATGGTTGGCCGCCCGTTCTATGGAAAAGCCATAGTGTTTGAGCATTTTTTTGGTAAAGGGCAATTTGTCGCCAGGACCTCGTACTTTAATGCCTTGTTGTTCTAATTCGTGAACAATTTGTTTCAAACGTTGCCAAGGCATCTCTAGTGTAAGTTCAGGATTAGCCTCTACGAAATCGGTCTGACCTAGCCACTTATTTATGGCTTGAGTGTCAGCCAGAAACCACGCTTCTACAGCCTTTTTGGCCACAAATACTTTGGCGACGCCTTGATTACCGATACGTCGCTTCACCGCGGTGACACATGGATCACATTCTAAATCGGTGAGTACCACAATCTTATCAGGTTTTGCTTGGTTAAGACATTGTGTTATATAAACATCAATTTGTTTAGAGCACAAATTGCCACCACCACACGCATTAATTACGGGGTCACAAATCTCAAGACCCTGTTGTGTCGCCCAGTTCCTAAAGTTTGCCGACTCTATCAGCAATTTCTCACCGTCACCTTCCACTACAAAACCAATTCTCACCACGGTAGTCCTCCATTAAGTGCATTGCATAACCAGGCTTGGTCTAACGGGAGGTGTGAAGCATCATATTCCCGTACCGGTTTCATTTGCGTCACTCCCGCTTTTTTATCTACTAACCACAATTCGTTATTTTTTAAGCACCTGATGACCGATTCATTATGAGTCGTTACCCAAATCGGGCTTTCTAGTGTCGCCCGTTCCCGAAAGGTTTGCACTAATTGGATAATCGCTTTGGGATGTAAGCCGCGTTCTGGTTCTTCAATTAAAGTGAGTCCCACGGGCGGACGGTCAAGAATGGCCACTAATAAACTGAGTAAGTAAATGGTGCCTTCAGAAATGAAATGGGCTGGAAACCATTTATCTCGGCCCGCTTCTTTAAAAGCTAACGCGGTAGTTCCGGTTAATCTCTCCGTTTGAGTTTGCACGGTTTCTAAACCGGGTACTATCAATTCTAGCCAGTCTATAATGGTTTCGCGAATGTCATCATCTTTTTCTAACCGGCTTAACACTGCGGGCAGGTTGTGCCCATCGTGGTGTAATTTCGAAGGGTCTTGACTTGACCTGTAATTTTGGAGACTGCTTCTGGGTTCTATTCGGTAGAGTCGAATATCAAGGAAGTCCTTGGTGTTTTTCACATCAAAAAACTTTTCTATAATTTTAAGAAGAGAAGAAGCCCCGGTCGTGTCGGCTGACAAATTTAAATTGTTTAAATTTTTGCTTTTCACCGTTTCTTGCATTTCTTTCGATTCATCTAACTTCAGTTTAAATTGATATTGTATATCTAGTAAAGTGGCTTGAATTTTAAATTCAAACACAGTAGCTTCTTCGCCATGACGATTGACACATTGGATATTTTCAAATCCTCCATGTTGCTTTAAAGCTTCTTCCCCATCAAATCGAGTCGCCAAACTGACAAATTCCAAGGCATCAAAGAAGTTACTTTTGCCCGATCCATTAGAGCCTGCAAAGACCGAGAAAGGCTGAATATCGTGCAACTCTAGCACGTCAAGGCTACGATAATTGGCTAGTTTAAGAAAGTTTATAGTATTCATCATCAGTCCGTTATCCGTCCCAAATCTGAAGATTTGGACTCCAGCTAAATTTATTTCAAGTGACAAAGAATTTATTTGAAACATCTCTCAATCCAGTCCTTAAAAGCCAGAACATAGGGATGTTGCATGTCTAACAAGCCTGCATCAATGACTCCACTAAGAAATTGGGTGGGCTTAGTTTGCCACGCTAACCAAGTGTAAGCACTCGCTTTGGAATGGTAGTAGTCGGCAAATAATTTCAATTTTCTCTGGTCTAGTGCTTGCCAACAATCATCCGCGTATTGTTTCAACGTGTGCTGGTTGTTTGGATTACTTGACGATAACGGTGAATCCCATTTCGCACTGGCTAAAACAAAATCTTCTAAACAGCCATCTTGTTCGTGATTAGGCATGAGCCACAAGCCTATTTTTAAGGAGTCGTCGGTGTTGGCAAACACTTCGCCAAGTTTAACAGTCTTAGTGGTAGGAATAGTTATTCCCAAATGGCTCAGGATTGGAGTTAAATCCTGAATAAGTTGTAACCAACGATTGTCAAAGCCTGCACCATCTTGTGCGGGAGCATCGGCGTCAGCAACAATGCCGAAACGACTGATGTTTCCGTCACGAATTTCTTCTATGTAGTCTGAACGATTAAGCAGAGAACGACGTAAATTGTCCACTCCTCCTTTGGGTTCGACTTCGATCCCAAGCCGCAAGTTGTAAGCCTTCAACAAGGAATGAATAAAACATCTATCCACTTCACCTTCGACCAGCAAGATTTTTTTGTTAGACATCTTTTATCGTACCTCTAGTTCTGCTTGAGTAATTGCTCTCAATTTTTGATTATCGTAATCAGTCGCAATAACGCGCCCTTTATCGCGTACACCCATGCTACGGCCCAAACGAAATAGGAAAACTTCTGTTGGTTCAGAAACTTCCTCAGAAGCCTGTTGCAATGATTTGATACAATCCCAATCATGCGTAGTGGCAAACACTTGTATATTCAACTGAGTAGCAAGCTCTATAAGCAACTGCCAAACTTTTAGTTGGATGCTGTAATGTAGCCCATTTTCAAACTCATCTATGAACAGAAAACCTCCTTTGGCATTAATCACGGATAATATTATTTGTAGAATTCTTAACATGCCATCTCCTAAGCTTCTCAGTGGCACCGGTTGGTCATTTCCGATATTGACAAAAGGAACTTCTTCAGTAGAAGTGTTGGTGGGTATGAAGGCTAATGCTTCTACTTTGGGCTCGATAATTTGTAGTGCTTCGATGACATACTTACTATAAGAGGTCAACGAAATTTTATTCCACATAGCCTTTAGTGGGGCATCTAGCAATAATCCCGGAGGTACATGACGATAGCGCACCGTCACGTTATGTTCTGCTAACCAGTCATCACCGACTTCATAGTCATCTTCGTCGAAAGAACGGTAATCAAGCCAGATGTTGAAAATCCCTGGGGGGTCAAGTTGGTTGCGCACTATATCCTGATTTAGGCGACTATTACGGGCTTCGATTTTCAAGGCTTGTCTAACGCCATCGTACTTAGACACGTCTTGGTAATCCACTTCCATTTTGCGACGTTGGAGAAGACGACGAAGCAGACTTTTTTCATCTCCAGAGTCGGCAGTAGAAGGTTCTTCCAACACAAAGTAAGTGTTCTTCATGGTTAGGTAATCATCCTGGTCGATGTTACCAATATAAATAATAGGTTCTTTTTCTTCTTCTGTTGGAGAAAAATTGTCTGGAAAAAAACTTTCAAACCGAAACCGACCTTTACTTGCGCCTGCTTCATTATGGCTTTTCAATAGCTCTTGCAATAATCTAGGAGAACCTACAGCCGCGTAAATTCGCAAGGCTTCCAACACGGTGCTTTTGCCCGCGTTGTTTCTGCCTACCACTAAGTTAATCCGTCCGAGGTGGTTAAATTCTAAGTTTTTAAATAGACGAAAATTCTTGATTCTAAGGTTTTTGAGTATCATAAGTTGTCACTTGATTATCATTTGCCAAGGGGGTAGTTAGCGAAACGGCAATAAATATACCAGTCTTGTAGGTTTCCTAAACCTATTCTATATTAGAATACATCACGTAGCCACTTAATAAAGGCTTGCATTTCCTCAGAATCTAGGTTTATCAAATCTCCATTGATGGTGATGTCCAAAGTTTGCCCTGGTCTTTTTTGCCATGCTAACCAAGTATAAACCATCGCTTTTGTATGATGGTAAGGACTAAATAATGGGTTGGGTAATTTTTCAATACAAGCCTGTGCAACGGCGAGAAGCGTCTTGTCATAGACCGTTTGTTCAATTAAATCTTCCAACATGCCGTCACTTTGATGGTTGGGCATCAACCATAACCCAATAGGCGGTAAACCATTGGGATGGGAAAATATGCTACCCGAATAAGGCAGTTTTGGCGAATTCCGAGGAATACGATATTGATTCTCTGCCAACTTTGTTGTTAAGGTTTCCCACCGTGTTTGAAAACCACCGCCACTCACATAATCAGCATCTGCCACGATACCAAGGTGTTGTATGTTACCTTTTTCTTGTCTTGCCTGCTTGATAAGCAAATCTATTAGCTTAGGAAAATGGCCAACCGTGTTAGTTCTCAATCCATAACTTTTAGGTGGTGTAATATTTACCTGGTCAAGGAGTTGTAATTTTCTTAAGAGGGCCTCAAAGAAATCCACATCTCCTTCACCCTCTACCAATAGGATGGAAGTTTTCTCAGTCATTAGCGCACCTCTAAATTTACTTGCGAGACGAGTTCTAATTCTTCTTTGTCGTATGCTGTAGCTACGACTTTACCTTGGTCACTGGTCAAAGCACTACGTCCCAAGTGAAATAACATACTCTCTGTTTCATTTGATTGGGCAATTCCTTCTTGAAAAGCGGTGACACAATCCCAGCTATGCGTAGTGGCAAACACTTGCACGTCTAACTTAGTGGCCAATTCCATAAGCAACTGCCAAACTCTCGGTTGGACGCTGTAATGTAGCCCATTTTCAAATTCATCTATGAGCAGAAAACCTCCTTCGGCTTGTATCATGGACAAAACCAATTGCAGTAGCCTTGATAAGCCATCTCCTGATCGGTTCAAAGGTTCTGATTTGACTTTTCCGATACGCACTACAGGTACTCTATCAGAGGAATTTTCGCCAATTTTTTGGAAAGATAACGCTTCTAAGTCGGGGTTGATAAGTCTTAGTGCCTCGATAACTTGTTGGTGATCAATATCAGTGCGTGTAGGAATTTTATCCCATACATCTGCTAATACCGATGAGGAAATCAAACCAGTAGGCACATAACTACAAGGAAGACTTACCTTATGTTCTTTCAACCAACGATCACCCACTTCATAGTCATGTTCGTCAAAAGAGAAAGAACTGTAATCAACCCACACATGAAAGATACCAGGTGGCTCCAGTTGGTTGCGCACTGGTGGTTGAGTCAAGCGACTATTACGGGCATCGATTTTCAAAGATGACTTGACACTATCATATTTAGAAATATCTTGATAATCCACCTCTATTTTTTGGCGGCGTTGGAGAAGACGACCCAGCAGGTCTCCATGGTTGGCGGTGGAAGGTTCTTCCAAAACGAAGTGGGTGTATTTCATGGTTAGGTAATCATCCTCGTCGAAGTTACCAATATAAATGGGTGTCTTTCCCTCCTTTGGGGAAGAACCATCCGGAAAGAAACCTTCAAACCAAAATGGGCCCTTATCTCCACCCACTTCATCATGGTTCTTTAGCAAGTCTTTCAATAATCCAGGAGAACCTACTTTAGCGTAAATTCGCAAGGCTTCTAACACGGTACTTTTACCGGCGTTATTTCGGCCTACCAGTAAGTTAATTCGTCCAAGTCTCTTAAATTCTAGGTTTTCAAACAGACGAAAATTCTTGATTCTAAGGTTTTTGAGGATCATAAGTTGTCACCTGGTTATCATTTGCCAATGAGGGGGAGTTAGTTGAGGGTATCAAGAGAGTTACTTGGGAGGGGTTGGTTGGTCATGTTATTTAACAGCATTATATTATATATATTTGTATTCTCAAGAGATTTGGTGAAAAATAGCACTAAACCTGACAGGTCTTGAAGACCTGTCAGCTTTGACCACTATCTTACGTATCACTAAATGCCTTAATAAGGTCATCATATTTAAAGTCATCACATTCTGGTAGGTCTATGAAATTACTATAACTAAAAAGATTTTAAAAACTCTTTGAGTCCATCCAACACTGGAGAATCAAAATTATAAATCTTTTTGTTTTTGAGGGAGACTTCCTGACTACATTTTTTAAAGGCTTGAGATTTTTCTTTTTTGCTACAGCAGTCAAAACGTTGATAGACACTCACCCAGAATTTATCAAAATCCTTATCAGAGAGTTCTTTTTCTCTGGCTTGAAGACAGTTACGCCACTCTTCCAGACAATCGGCGTAAACAGATTTTTGACTTTTAATGGCTTTAAGTACCGTTTCCAATTCTCCTTTGCCATCTACGTTGGTAAAGTAACAAGCCAGTTCCACGGTGAGGTTATCATCTATCGGGACCGTGACAAATTGAGCAATCACTGAGATTTTTATCTGAGTATTAAAGACACCAGCAATAGCTTCATTGACCAAATTAATTCGGTTTTTCTCGGTTTCATTATCTTGGTCAAGAATGATACCAATCTGTTCAATTCCATCTTTCAGGGCCTGATCCTTCAAATTGCATAAAGTATTGGTTAATTTCTTTTGGTCCAATCCGTTCAAACATTGATAATCATCAATTTGGCACATAGGTTCATCCACTTGAAGACCGTTGAGGTTTGGATGAAGATGACAGAGCAACGCCTCGATAAAATATTTATCGTTTTCACTTTCCACGATTAAAATCTTACTCACCTCTGACTCCTTTATGACGTTCTAGTGCATGGTCCAAATTGTCCATGTCTCGCTTGATACTTATAATCTCATGCGTTTTGATATGCCGTGCAAATTCCAAATAAGCCCCCGCTTCCTCAGAATCAGTTTCTAACAAGACTTCTTTAAATGCCGTTAGCATTTCTAAACTGTGGGTGGTAGCAAAAATTTGCACGTTAAACTCAGCCGTGAGCGCAAACAACCACTTCCATAAGTCTTTTTGGTGAGCATGATGAATCCCATTTTCTACTTCATCTATCAACAAAATGCCCCCTTGATGGTTTACTAATTTGAGAATGACATCAGCCACCCTATTCATAGCATCCCCAAATACCGCCAGTGGCATGGCAGGTTCATTGGCTCGGACCAGATAGATGCTAGATTGTCCAATCGTTAAGGTGCGGACCTCTTGAATGGAAGGGTCAATGATATTAAAAGCAGTTTTTACCTTCTCCGAATGACCCTGTACATAGCACAGGTCGTACTGTTCGGCCAAATATTTACTGGAAGCCTTCCCCGCCGCAGAAATGAAATAAATCTGGTGTAGATTTATCTCATCCAATAATCGGTTAGCTTTTGCCCAGATTCCTTGAGAATAGGCCACTAATGTAGATATAGGGATATTCTGCTCACCCATTTGATAGGACAAGTTTAAAAGAGAGAAGTTGGAGTCTGAATGATTGGAGAATAAATCAGACAATTCATTCTTTCCAGATCGTTCTGAATCATTGATGATTCCAAGTAGTTCCTGTTGGGAACCCCTAGAGAGTTGTAATGAAGTAGAAACCTGGTTCTCATCAAAGGACGCTATCGTTAGCTTCAATTGGTTATTATAATTCAGAAACAAACTGTCCCAGGCTTTTTCTGGAAGAGCTTTTATCGACTCTATACTGATGCCTCGCATTTGCATGAGGGTGGAAACTTGAGGCAAATTATTCAAATATAATGCTTCTAAAAAGGCAGTTTTGCCTGCATTATTTTGACCGCCAATTAAGTTAATCCGACTAAATCCAGACAATTTAGATTTGCCAAAGCAACGAAAATTTTCAATGTGAAGTTCTTTAATCATAAATTATATTCGCCGTAACCGTCGTTTTTCAATCGCTTCCGTGCCCATTTAGGAATAAATCTAGTTATCATGCTTTTGACAAAATTTCTCCACATCGGCCCGAATTTTTCGCATTAAAAAGCAGGAGTGATAATCCGTATTGGTCGCCAATAGCGTTGATAGCGTTTTATAATCACACCGTAGCTTCTCATACTCGTTGATTTTCCGCCGACGGTCTTTTTCTTCGGAAGCAGAGGCATCTTTAAATTCCTGAATTTTCTTGTTTTTCAGACGTTCAGTGACAGGTTTTAAGACTCTCAAAGTTACATTATAAAAAATAACTTTCCCTTTAATAAACAGGTAAACATTATCTTTTTCAACACCTAATTCTTTTAACTCGTCGCTGACCAGTCCTGTATCAATATCAGGATGTGCAGACTTCAAGTCAGCTATCTTGTCGGCCACCTCTGTCAACGCTTCAATGGCTAGTTTCCCTTGTTCATCTGTCCCAACTTCCCCCCCGATTTTTATGAGTCGACAGAATGTCGCAAGAGGGAAGGATTCTGGCTTCCCCACTTTCTGAAAAAAATACGAGTATAAAAACAACTCGTAAACGGTTTGGGAATACCGTCTGAAGAAATTAACGAAATCAAAGAGTTCTTCAGCATTACAAGTAGCCTTAACACAAATTCTCCTTAAACCTTCCGCATAACATTTATAATTTTCAATAGAATAAGTATAAGTCTGGAAAATATAAGGACTGTCGTTAATCAACTTTGAAGTTGCCGTGGCCCCTTGCAAAAGATAGTCGTAGTCACTGTCTATACACAGTATGAGAGAGTCACCTACCTGATCTTTCAACTTTAAAACAGACTCTTTCCCTCTTTCCAGACTTTTTACCCTGGTCGAGGGGTTTATGGAAAATCTAAAGTTGGGGGCATACCTATCAAAAATATCCCACCAAAATGGAACATCATCTTCATTTTCTACATACGCTATAATTTTTTTCTTGGCGTAGTCATATAGCTTATTTTCAGATTGGATGTAGTCCTTAGAGTAATCTACCAACGGTTTCATATTGTTGTTACTGGTGCTTGGTAAGTTCTATGATTTTTTCTATTTGGGTGACGTTATCCCCCCATCCCAACATAATCAGTCCGGGCGAATGGGTTGCAGCAATGATTTGCAGGTGGTTATTTAACTGTCTGAGGTCGTCTAGTAAACGGTTTTGCCACTCCACATGCAACGAAATTTCAGGTTCATCCATCAGTAAAATAGCTGGCTGATTATCTTGAATCAAGACCGTTAATAAAATCAACAGCACTTGTTTTTCACCAGAGGAGAGTTGATAGGGAGTCAAGACCTGACTTCCCTGGCGAAACGCGATTTCATTTTGTTTATCGGATTCTATCGTTTTGCCCGTTTCTTGAAATAGTTCGTTAACCGTTTGATAGAACAGGTCTTTTTTACCGTAAATCGTCTCACGTAAGCGTTTAGCATCAGTGCTTTCCTTCTCATTTAAGATGGCGCGTTCGAATTTCTTGCCCAAGTCGATTTGATAGCTGAGATAAGCACGTTGCGTTTGATAAATTAGAAAGTCTAAATAGGTTTCAACTTCTTTGGGGGCTGCTTGAAACTCTATGGTTTTATAGAGTTCTCTAATCGGTTCGTCAAAAGTGCTTACTATACTTACGATTGGTAGATTGTTCCGAATATCAAGCGGACCCCAACTTTGACCAGTTGTCTTTTCCCAATCAGTTAAATCAAAGACTGGGATTTTCTCATTGGCCCTGGGACCCACATCAACACTTTTAATCCAGTTGGAAGTAATATCGATGGACACACGGATCGTCTTACCATTATTGAAAGTGATTTCGATTTTTTCAATTTGTTCCTCCACTTTTTTGGCAAAGCGACCACCGGTGAGAACACCTGCTATTAATTTCAAAACGGTGCTTTTCCCAGTGCCATTGGCGCCAGCTAAAATGTTAACTTCAGGATGTAATTCCCATTCAATGTTATACTTAGACCAGAGACCTTTAATCTCGATTTTTTGGATGTGAGTAATTTGAGTTTCTTGCATTTGTAGGTTACCGAGGTAAATAAATCCGATGAACCTATTCCAAAGTTCAGTTTAGCCAACAGGATACCTGAATCTTGCCAACGTTAAAATGATTTTGGGGATAGGTTCATGGTTTTAAATGGTTTTAATCCATAAACAACGAACTCACCGACTCTTCCTCACTAATCCGCCGTATCGTTTCTGCTAACATTTGGGCAATACTCAGTTGCCGAATCTTGGGACATTTGGCAGCATCTTCTTTGAGAGGAATGGTATCGGTGACAACTAATTCGTCTAGGACGGAGGCCGAAATATTTTTCATGGCCTTACCGGAGAGGACGGGATGAGTGCAGTAAGCGACGACCTTGGCAGCGCCATCTTTTTTCAATGCGGCGGCGGCTTCACAGAGAGTTCCTGCGGTGTCCACCATGTCGTCAATGATGACACAAGTGCGGTCTTCGACGTCGCCAATAATATTCATGACTTTGGCTACATTCGGGCCCGATCGACGTTTATCAATAATAGCTAAATCCGCATTGTCCAGTTGACGGGCTAAGGCACGCGCACGGACGACACCACCTACATCGGGTGAGACCACAATTAAATCGGGATATTCGTGTTTCCAAATATCACCTAATAAAATGGGGGAAGCGTAGATATTGTCTAGCGGTAAATCAAAATAACCTTGAATTTGGTCCGCATGTAAATCAACGGTGAGAACTCGGTCGGTGCCAACGCTGGTAATCATATTAGCAACAACCTTAGCAGTAATAGGGACACGCGCCGAACGGGGTCGACGGTCTTGACGGGAATAACCAAAATAGGGAATGACAGTAGTGACACGGCCCGCAGATGCACGTCGTAGGGCATCGACTAATATCAATAATTCCATCAGGTTACTATTGACGGGCGTACAAGTAGGTTGGATGATGAAGACATCCTTACCACGGACATTTTCTTGAATTTCTACCATGATTTCGTCGTCGCTAAAACGACTGACGAGGGCTTTGCCTAACGGTAAATGCAGATAGTCCGCCACGGCCTTGGCCAAGGTCGGATGGGCATTCCCTGTAAATACTTTCATGCCGCTAGACACGCCTAACATCTCTCCATGGTTTTTATTGTTGTGAGGATTAAGAATTTGGCTGGGGTGCTAGGGTTCGAACCTAGGAATGGCGGCTCCAAAGGCCGCTGCCTTACCGCTTGGCTACACCCCAAATTTTGTGAGTTGTTTATAATCTAAGAACAATTATAGTGACAATTTAGATAATTGTCAAGTGCTCAATCAATCGTCGGCGAAATATTTTTTCCTTGGGCAATAAATCCCTGCCATTGACTAGGTAATTTAGCCCGTATTTCTTCGGCCTGTATTTTATGGTTAAAGCGTGCAAATACGCACGCCCCCGTTCCTGTCAGCCGTGCGGGGCTGTATTTATCCAACCAATCAAGGGCTTGTGCAACGGGTGGATAACGGCGACGCACTACGGGAGTACAAACATTGGTAGTCTGGCCTTCCTGATATTGTGTAAGTGTAATAGGTGTTGAATTACGTGTCAAGTCAGGTGCCGAAAAAATTTCAGCGGTAGATACCTGACAACCTGGGTGAATGACTAAATACCAAGGTTCTTCAAGGGTAACGGGCATAAGATGGTCGCCTACGCCTTCGGCCCAGGCCGCCCGCCCATGCACAAACACGGGCACGTCAGCACCTAACTTTAAGCCTAATGGGGCCAGTATATTAGTTGATAATTGTAAATGCCAGAGTTGATTTAATGCCAATAAAGTAGTCGCCGCATCTGAACTACCCCCGCCTAAGCCACCACCCATAGGAATTTTTTTGTCCACCTGTATTTCAACCCCTAAAGACGTACAGCTATATTGCTTGAGTAGCCGCGCGGCCCGTAAGACTAAATCTTGTTCCGGGGGCAAATCCTTAGCAGTGGAATGACATAATAATTGCCCGTCATCACGAGTCTTAAAATGCAATTCATCACAATAATCAAGAAATTGAAAAATAGTTTGCAAGTTGTGGTAGCCATCGGGACGACGGGAAATAATGTGGAGAAATAGGTTGAGTTTAGCGGGGGCAAGGTAGGAGTTCATAAGGTTTCTTAGATTAGTATTATAGTAATATTCATAAATTTTTGTACCCGTACACGGGCACTGCCATTAAGTTAAGCCGCGTTGGAGTCCAAACCTTCAGATTTGGACGAGACTGGGTTCTTCATTATCACCCATATTGCATCACTACCTGATTTAGTTTAGTTTATCTTTACAATAATATAGTAATATCCTTATCTAGTTGTCCCATAATGAGTTTGGCCAGCAGGGATAACACCCCTTCGAGGGGTGTTATCCTTCAGACTTCAAGTACAACAGTAGGTGAATATTACTATACTTTGTTTGGTGGGTCGCAATAAATTGAGTTGCCTATCAAATATATTATAGTATATCTTAAAAGTTTGACAAACTACTAAGGAGTACAAAATGCACTTAACCATCAAAAACTTTGGCCCAATTAAACAAGGTAAACTTGATTTATCGAAAAGATTCTACGTGTTTGTGGGTTATAACAACAGTGGTAAAACTTATGTTTCACAACTACTGTGGGCCATCTTTAATCAAAAGACATTGCGTAAATTTGCTAACACTCTAAGTTTTGATGATTTAGAGATTGGGGAAGAGATAAATGGGGGGTCTTTTGAACTCACTGAGGATTTAGTTAAGCAGATTTTAAATAAATTCTCCCGTTTTTTAAAAGAGGTAACTGTTCCCCAAATTTTCAACCTCCCGGCGGACCATTTCATAGTGGAAGGACTCTCTTTGGACTTTGACTTTGACCAAAATGAATTGATGGATTCAACTGGCACTGCTACCGTGGCCTTGGGAAAAGTTCAAGAACTAGAACGTTCCCGTAAAGTTGAACTGTTCACTCTCGTGAAAGAATATGGTTCTGTCATGGTCCGGGTAGCAGAGAAGAACCTACCTAGCGAGATGTGGGATAACTTTCCGACACAATTGGTGGAAGAGAAGAAAGAGTCCTCGGTTCGCGCTACGATGGTTAACTTCATCTTGAATTTTCTGTTGCAAAGTACCCCAAATCCAGTCTTTTTACCTGCGAGTCGAATTTTTTACCCAAGCTTTTATAGCTACCTCTATGAGGTAGAAAAAAAGAAACGGGAAGCCATGTCTAGTCTGTTAAGAGAAAAGTTAATGGAGTTAGTGGAAAACACGAAAAGTTTCGAACTGCCTACTCAATTAAGTTCTTTAGAGTTAGCTATGAGTCGTTTTAAAAGTTCTTACACCGTTCCGATGGATTTTCTGTTCGATAAAATCTACCATTTCAATACTGAAACAGCGATGGTTAATCAATCCTATCAGGACTTGGTGACTCAGTTAACTAAGATGATGGGAGGCGAGTTTGTCATGAAACGTGCTGAAGGAATCGCGCTCGTAGAATTTTACCTGAATCTGAAGGTGAATAAAAAAGGTGAAGAACGATTGTTGCCCATGTATTTATCTTCTTCGGCGGTTAACCAACTGGGGTCCTTATATCTTTACCTACAATATTGGGCCACCGCGGAAAACAACTTTTTGATGATTGACGAACCAGAGGAAAATTTGCATCCGCGGTTACAGATTCAGTTATTGAATCTGTTACTTGAGTTTGCTAATCACCACAAGAACCGGGTGCTGATAACGACCCATAGTCCTGTGATGGCTGATATGATGAGTAATTATCATTGCCTGGCCTTTTTAAAAGCCAACAAGGTGCCTATCAGTCATCTGATAGAATCTTATCCATCATCACTGAGAAAAGAAATCAATCTGAAAGTAGAGGAGATGGGGATTTATTTTTTTGATGGAACGCAGATTCGTTCTTACGAGATGGGAGACTATGGAGTATTCTTTAAGGACTTTGGTGATGAACTTAGAAGTGTAAAGAAGGTTAGCAATATCTTAACGGAACAAATTTATCATCTGCTAAATAAGGAGGAGTAATTTTGTGAGAAAATTGAAGGATCTTCGTCAGGCACTATTAACGGAATTAGGTGAGGCACGTTACAAATTTGTGGTTAAAATTGATAGTGATAAGATTGAGATAATTGAGTCCAAAAATATTGAGTTAGTCGGGTCCAAAAATCCAGGCAAGGGACGCAAAGGCACCTTATGTAGAGTCACTATTCACAGTATTCCCGCTTTGGATTTTATCTGGCAAATTAACGTGGAAAAGAACGTGTCAGGGTTATCTCCCATAGAGGGTAGTAAAACCGTTGATTCGGTCCTGGCACTGATAGACATAGACAAGGGGATTTTGCGGGTCTATTTAATTGAATTAAAAAGTAAGATGAATGACCATCAGTTAGCTGACATTAAGGAAAAGTTGGAAGGGAGTATCAATAGATTTTATTTTTTACTACTTCTCAACGACCATAAACAGTTCCAAAATTTGACAGTTTCTTTTAAGGGAGTGGTATTTTATACTGGCAAAGAAGAACTTAAAGGAGACTGTCCTGATAAAGATGACCAGATTCATCAAATTTTTAAGGATGAAAAGAATCAACAGAAAGGTTTGCTAGAATGTGCTACGATATTAGATGATCGTGAAAATATTTCCATTCAATTTTATGCCAAGGGTTTTGAGGATGGTGAAATTAGAGTTAGTTTTGCTGACATTGCAATGAAATGAAATTAACCTGCCCTAAGCCGGCGTAAAATTAGGTATGCGGTAAGGATTGATTTTCCAAGTTCCTACCTTCGGTAGTCAGGTAGGGTAGGCAAACGGCTGGTTTTGTACTCACCATTTCATACCAGAGTTATAACTCGCTTTGCTCATTCCTGAAATAGCATCTATAGCGAAACCCATTAATTCTAAAAAACTCTGAATAGGTTTCGCTTTCCTCTAGCTCTCCCACTTTCCCTCCTTCCTTTTTCTTCTCCTCTCCTCTCCTCTCCTGACCTCACCATTTGAACCTACTATCGTCACTGGGGAAAACAGACAATGGATGTGGATTGCGCTTTATTCACTCTCTACTATAAAGTCTAACTTTAGTGGTAACTTTTAAAATTAAATAGTCTCTGATATGAAACTTAAAATTCAGGTAATAACAATAATCTAAGCCAATTAAATAACATAACCTCGTGGTCAAAAAATCTAAAATTCTAAGTAATAAGTACTGAAGTATAAATTTTTTGGTATAATAATCGATGCCATTTGGAATGAAACAGGAGTCCAAATCTTCAGCTTTTGGGAACGTGGTTGAACATGGTGCCCCGCGGCGTTCCCAAATCTGAAGATTTGGACTCCAGCAGATTAAGTACTGAAGCAGAAATTCGGCGGTATTTTCCCTCACCTCCGGCCCCAAAGGGAGAGGAGTGAAAGAACATACGAGAAAATTTCTGCTTCAGTATTTACCACCTGCATTATTTGCCACCTGCATTTATAGAATAAACATGAAATTATCAAATTTTTCAAACTTAACCTGGTTACTGCTTATTGGCACCTGTTTATGGGGTCTCCCCAATAACCTCATGGCTTCTCCCACCAACTCCATGGGTGCCAAACGTATGGATTTGCAAGAAGCCGTGGCATTAGCCTTACGTCATAACAAAACGGTAGAAAGTGCCTATTTGGATCGTGTGGTCGAAAAATTTAACTTGAAGATCGCCCAAGATGAATTTCGTCCAGACTTTACTCTCTCGGCCTCAGCCCTGTATAATCATGTTAAGGAGGCCGACACCTTAGCTAGACAAATTGGTGCCGAAGTCTCTTTGAAAATCCCCACGGGCGGACAGTTCAACTTGAGTTTGGAACATGATGACTCCAACCAAAGTGAAGATCGCTATCACAGCAATTTGAAACTCTCCTTTACACAACCGCTATTGAAAGGCGCCGGCGTGGATGTCAACTTAGCCAGTCAAGTGATAGCGGAACGACAAGAGCAAAGTAATCTGCTCAAATTACAATCGGTGTTAATCGCTCTTATCACTGAAGTTATTGATAATTATCGTAGTTTTTTTATTACCCAACGACAAATGGAGATTACCCGATTATCTTTGGAACGTGCCCGTCAACTACTAGAAGTCAACCGCGCCCTGTTGAAAGTCGGACGACTAGCGCAAGTGGAATTGATTCAAGCCGAAGCCGATATCGCCAATCAAGAATTGAGCGTGCGAATGGCAGAAAATTCGTTAGAAACCGCACGGGTTAGCTTCTTGAAAACGCTAAATATTGATAGAAATTTATTAGTGGAACCCGTCGCCTCAATCGACGTGCAACCTCCTTCGAACTTAGACCTCGAAGAGTTACAAACTCTGGCTTTTCACCATCGCCCAGAATATTTACAAGCTCGGTTGGGGCATGAAGATGTTAAAACGCGCTTACTGCTGGCCGAAAATAATCAGTTGTGGCAACTGGATATTGCCACGCAATATAATCTTACCGGGGCTAGCGATTCTTGGATACAAGCACAACAACGGGCCGGTCAATTGGGACAAGGAGAATATTCGGTAGGATTGTCTTTGCGGATTCCCTTTGGTGATTTGAGTACCAAAGGAGAATTGTTAGCGGCGAAAATTGCGGTGCGCCAATCCGAAATAAATTTGCAACAATTAACAGAAGACCTGACCGTTGAAATCCAAGAGGCGGTACGCAATATTCAGATGAAATGGGAAGAAATCAAGTTAGCCAAAAGAGCGCGGGAACTGGCGCAACAGCAACTGGATGTGGAATTAGAAAAACTTAAAGTCAATCGTTCGTCCAATTTTGATGTGGTCAGAATCAAAGACAGTTTGATGAGTACCCAAAATCAAGAAATCAGTTCCCAAATTGACTATCTCAATGCGGTGACCCATTTAGACGCGCTGTTGGGTCTCACTTTACAAAAATGGGGCATGGACATTAACAACGTTAGGAAAATAAGGTAGTGCCAAAATGGGGGTGAGATGATACCTGTTGAAACAGATTTGACAACTTTCGAAAAGTTGTCAAATCTCACTCACCTGACACGACTACCGAAAATAGAAAGGTAAACTGGCCATGAATAATTCCAACTTATCTCCAGAAGAACTGGTGACGACCATAGACCAATTGCGAACCGAATTTCGTTCCTTGCAATGGTCTTATCAAAAATTAGAAGATGACTATCGAATTTTACAAATTCAAGTCAAACGCGGTAAACGACTTCGTCGCTGGTGGTTAGTGTTGATAATTACCGCCGGATTGGCCACTGGCTGGCATCTGCGGTCCGAAGAGTTGCTGACCTACCTGGAACAACAGGGTCTGCTGGTTACCGATTCCGCCACGGCCTCTTCCACACCAGCGGTACCAAAATTTATCAAAGTCGAACAACGTTCTTTGCCAGTGACTTTACCTCATCTGATGGGTAAAATAGAACCGTTGAAGCAAGTAGAAATTGTCAGTCCCGTCGCTGGTAAAGTCAAGGCCAAACATTTTGAATATAACCAGATGGTGAAGCATGGTCAAATCTTGTTAGTTATTGATACCACTGACGAAGAACGTAATTATCGTAGTACCCAAGCGGAATTTATTGAGGGGAAAAATCAGGTAGAAGATCTGCGCCATTGGTCAACGAGCCAAGAGGTGAGAACCGCACAACGCCAATTGACCGAAGCACAATATGACCTGGCCACGGCGAAACGTAAGTTGGAGGAAAGTCGAGGTTTACTTCAGAAAGGAATTGTACCATCTTCGGAAGTAGAGGAGGGAGAAGAAACGGTACGTAGTAAAGAGTTGGCTTACCAGGCCACGCAGGAGCAACTGGAAGCAATTTTGAAAAAAGGCAGCGCCGATAACTTGAAAGTGGCGGAGTTGAAAATGGAAGTGGCCCTGTCTAAAATGGAAGATATTCAAACGCGGATTGCCCAAGCTAACGTGGTTAGCCCCATGGATGGGGTGGTTTTTTTACCCCCCCAGTCTAATTCTTCTTCATCAGAACAAACCACCTTGGAAATTCAAGAAGGGAGTATGGTCAAACAAGACCAAAGGTTACTGATGATTGCTAATTTTGAGGGTTTCATCGTCACGGCTAAAGTGGAGGAGATTCATATTTTGAAATTGGCACCGGGGCAGACCGTCACCATCAAAGGCGAAGCGTTTCCGCAGGTGACTTTGGAGGGAGTGATTAAAGACATTTCTTCACAAGCCGACCCCGATCAGCCAGGCCCCACTGACCAAGTTATTTCTAAATTCTCCGTCACCATTGCGGTGTCTAAGTTGACCGCCGACCAGAAGAAACATTTACGTTTAGGCATGTCAACGGAGATGGAAGTCATGTTGTCTAAGAAAGACCAATCGTTGGTGGTGCCGTTTGAGGCAGTGACCATCAAAGATAAAGAGGCTTGGGTGACGGTGTTAGATAAAACCACGGGAAAACCCAAAGAGGTCAAAGTGAAACTGGGACAGACCTTGGTGGATGGTGCTTTAGAAATCGTCGAAGGGATTCAAGTTGACGATAAATTATTACCGCGGCCGGTGGAACCGGACAAGGAAAAGAAGGACGATGACTGATGATAAAACTAAGAAATATCGCTAAATCTTACTCCTTTGGCCAGACTCCACTACCGGTGTTAAGAGGTATCGATTTAGACATTCAAGCGGGTGATTTATTGGCGGTAATGGGCGCCTCTGGCAGTGGTAAATCCACTTTGATGAATATTTTGGGGTTGCTAGACCGCCCGACCAGTGGCCAATACCTTTTGGAGGGTAAAGAAATTAGACATTATAGCGATGATGAGTTGTCTATATTGCGCAACCAGAAAATCGGGTTTGTGTTTCAGTCCTTTCATTTATTACCCCGGTTAACCGCCCTGGCGAATGTTGGCTATCCCCTGATTTATCGCAATCTGCCCCGTAAAGATATTGAGAAACGGGCGCAAGCAATGTTAGAAAAAGTGGGTTTGGCCGACCGCGCCAAACATCGTCCCAATGAATTATCTGGCGGTCAACAACAGCGGGTGGCCATTGCCAGGGCCCTAGTGGGAAAACCTTCTCTACTCCTCGCCGATGAGCCGACTGGGGCTTTAGACAGCCGCGTGGGGAAAGAAATTTTAGATTTGTTTGTGACCTTAAATCAAACCGAAGGCATCACTATCGTCATCATCACTCACGACCCTAACATTGCCAATCGATGTAAGCGATGTGTGGTAATGGAGGATGGGTTGTTAAAATAAGCCGCTAGTAAGGTGCGTCCCACGCACCGCTATACACTAAAATGGTGCGTGGGACGCACCCTACCTATCTATTCACTATATATGTTTTCTATTTATTTTACCGAAGCCTTTCGCAATTTATATACTGCCAAACAACGTACTTTACTGGCCTTGCTTGGCATTATCATCGGCATTGGTGCGATGATTGGTCAAGTCTCCATCAGTATGATTAAGGGTGCGGAAACTTTACGCGAATTTTCTCAGATGGGGACTGACGTTATGGTGTTCAGAAAAGATTATTCCGACGATGAGAATGATAACACCCAAATCTCTTTAATTGAGGCGTTGGAATTACCGCGTTATGTTCCTAGCGTGATTGCCGTTGCTCCAATGATGGACAGTCAAGGTGAATATCATTTTGCCGGTGAAACCAACTGGGTTGATATTTTGGGCGTAAACACCTCTCTGCCCGCGGTCTCTAAGGGTTTCCAACTGGAGGAGGGACGATTTTTCTCTGACCTGGACCGTGATGACAATTTGTCTTATGTCGTTATTGGTTGTGAGACGCGAGAATGGCCTGGTTTTAAGGATTTTCAGGGAAAATTATTAGGCGCCGAGATAAAACTGAATGGTTACATTTATGTGATTATCGGCGTTTTAAAATGTACGGAGGATAACTTCATCGATGAGATCAATTGGTCAATCTTGTTGCCAATTTCTACTATGCAACGTCAGTTTCAGAGCACCAAGGTTAACAGACTCGTGGTTCGTAGAGTAGCGAATTCCAATCATTTATTAGTTTCAGCCCAAATCAAACAATATTTTGCCAAACGAGTGAAGGGACTCAAAGTGAAGCGACTGGAATGGATTGACAACTGGATTAAGCGGGAGAAAAAGGAGGTGCGAAGAATGACTTTATTATCGGTGGCCATTGGTGGTTTATCCTTATTGGCAGGTAGCATTGGAATCATGAATGTGATGTTGACCGCGGTGATTGAACGACGACGTGAAATTGGGATTTTGCGTGCTATCGGTGCCAGACAACGAGATATTCGTTGGCAATTTTTGCTAGAAGCGATTATTTTATCCCTGATAGGCGGCCTGTTAGGCAGTGGTTTAGGAATAGCGTCGTCGTATTTAATTGCTTGGTGGAATGAATGGCAGTTTTTCGTCTCTTATCAGGTTCTTTTGCTAGGCGTGGGAGTGTCTTGGGGGGTGGGAATATTTTTTGGTTTTTACCCGGCTTATAAAGCGGCTAAATTAGACCCGATTGTTGCTTTGCGGACGGAGTAATGCTAGTTAGCCTTTGGATAGTGATGCCATTTGGGTGATGGTAGTCCCTCCAAACCAATGGAGGTGTTAACCTTCAATGAGTTATCAAAGCTCAAAGTTTCCTAAACCTTTGAGGTTTAGGAAACTTAGAATCGCCGAGGTTTCCTAAACCTTTGAGGTTTAGGAAACTTAGAATCGCCGAGGTTTCCTAAACCTGTGGGGTTTAGGAAACCTAAAACTGGTAAGGTTTAGGAAAGTTAGCACCTTTCTGTTAATACCTGTGTATAGCCGAATAACATAGCAAAAGATTTATGGAGGTGGAAAATTTATTGACTTGAATTAGTCTTGGGATGACTATACTTTTAACTTTGATGACGACAGGATTCTAAAACTCTATGCTAACCAATCTCAAAATTCAAAACTTTCGTTTACTAAAAGATGTAGAAATTCAACAGTTGGGGCGAGTTAATCTGATAGTGGGAAAAAATAATGCGGGCAAAAGTAGCGTGTTGGAGGCTTTACGCATTTATGAAGCTTTAGGCTCACCACTATTACTTGAAACCCTCCTCAAAGAACATGACGAGATGGAGGGTGTTACCTCTGGTGAAGGTGTGTTATCGGTAGAAAACTTTTTTACTAACCGCACTTTGCCTCCAAATGGGGAAACCATTTATATTGGTAATATGGAACAAACTGAATATGTCAGTTTGAAACCGGTTTACTTCACTTTGGCCACCAGTGATAAGGACCATGAGGGTAGCTCTTTTCGGCGGCGTGTCAGAACCGAACTTGACCCCAGTGAACTGACTTCTTTTGAGGAGGTGCGACAGGCCTTGAAAATTAATAGCAAAAACCGTCAATTAGAAGCACCTGCCATTTGTTCACGATTTGAACTGCCTGGAATTTTGCAAGTGTGGCTGGATTTTCAATCTTATGATCGTGACAACTATAAAGTCGGTCAATTGGAACTTCAGAAAATGGGCTTGGACTTCAGCAATTGTTATGTACCGGTGGATTTTATTCCAACTCGTCGGTTGGCTGATATTTGGGATGACATTTACCTAACTTATGGTCAACCGGTTATTGAAGGATTAAAACTCATTGACCCAGAAGTGGAAGGGCTCACGTTTAAGAAAGTCGCTGGTGATATGGAAGGGGAACGGAAACCGTTTATCAAACGGAAAGGGCAAGAGCGGCTGGAATCACTCAAGAGTTATGGGGATGGAATGCGGAGAGTTTTGCAATTGTTTCTCTATCTCATCAAAGCCAGAGGGCGACTGCTACTCATAGACGAGTTTGAAAATGGACTACACTATGAGGTCCAACCTTCAATTTGGGAACTGATTTTCACGTTGGCCAAACAACTTAATGTTCAAGTTTTTGCCGCCACACATAGCGAGGATTGTATCACCGCTTTTCAACAAGTATCTGAAGAGAGTGAAGAGGAAGAGGAGGCTATTCTCTTCCGTTTGGGATGTAGTATCAGGACTACTAATAAGGGTCAGGTAATTGCTACAATTTATGATAAACAAGACTTGCAAATAGTAACGCAAGATAAGTTGGGGGTACGGTGAATGAAACAGACAAATAATCCAAAAAAAGAAGCCATTCTGCTGGTGGAAGGATGTCGTGATGTGGATTTTCTCAAAACTTTGCTGAATCACTTGCTTTCCAACCCTAAAATCCCGCTGTTGACTCCAACCGAATGTGGTGGGCATGAGGATGGTATTGAGGGAGTTTTTCGCAGATTGCCCGTCTTGCTTAAGGGACTTAAAGATGGTCGGCACCAAAGACTAGGCATTGTGATTGATGCGGATTATACTAGCCGCAATGGTGGATTTGCCGCACGTTGGAAAAGAGTCACTGAAATTTTACGCAAGGAGGACAAGGACTATATTATTAATCTTCCTCCTGACCAAGCCTACACTGGAAGTATTTTTCAACATGATTGTGGACACCCACCGGTCGGTTTATGGATTATGCCTAACCATAACGCTAACCATAAAGAAGGGGATGGCATGTTGGAAGATTTTATTAAACAGGCGGTTTATCAAGGGCAACAACAAGAACTCTTGGAACGGGCAACGGATTGTGTGGACCAGTTACCGAAGACTTTAAAACTGTTTAGTGACTTTCATCAAACCAAAGCTGAGGTTTACACTTGGTTGGCGTGGCAGGAACAACCAGGACCGTCTCTTGCCAATCTGTTTCCAGAGGACTCGAAGTTTCCTCAATCGTCGAAACCTTCGCCACCTCCGCAACCATTGATAGATTTAACCTCCGATGGAATACAAGGATTTAAAGGATGGTTGGAACAAGTTTTTATGTGAACCTGGTAGAGTAGAGTGGTCCAACGGTTTCTCGTGGCCCATCATACCAACGGTCGTCGTGGTAAAGAAAGGGTGGGCAGTCCCTCCAAATTAATGGAGGTCTTAAAATTCAAAGAGTTATACTGAGTCTAAGGTTTCCTAAGCCTTCGAGGC
>DZAL01000031.1:14903-42103 GCA_022729575.1 Thiomargarita sp. | reverse complement strand
AATCTCGGAGGAACTTGGTTAACCTCATCAACTTTTAACTAACTGGGCACACAATAACATAGCTATTCCCAACCACATATCCAAAGTGGCGGCCAAATATAGCATCAACGGTGCCAAGATTCCAGTGATACCTGTAGCCGCTAATAGTTCATAACTGTTTGCCACGGGATAAAGCCACGCCGAAATGATGCCTGTGAACAACCAGAGTAACCCAATACTCCAACGTAAGCAGGGACGCAGAAAAAATAAACGTGCTTGCCACCGGTCCCCGGTCGTGGCCGGAGTGCTACGTAAACTCGCCTGAATGGTGCGAGGTTTAACGCCAGTAAGTGTAGTGACCAAAGTAGGATCGCCACAATTACCGCGCCGTAACATTCCCAAATTTTCCGTGGTTAACCATCCGACACCTAAGTGGTCAGTGATTTTGGCCAACCCTGTCATGATCGGTAAAGGAATCGGTAAGTAATGCACCGACTTCGATTTATCTCCAACCACCTCCGCGGGAAAATTTAACCATTCTCGTAATACGAGTAGTAACTCTAAAAAAGTCAATGATGGTGCGCCCACCAGTGGTACCCGTAGCTGACCGCTGGGCCAGTGTCGTAACAAGGCGCTCACACACGCTACCAAGTCATCAATATGAATGGGCTGAAGACGTTGTGTACCAGATTCGACTAGGGGTATCCAAGGCCAGGCCGCTAGTCCCGAAAATAATCTAGTGCTATCACTACCACGACCAATCACGATAGAAGGTTGAAAAATCACGGCATCCACCGCTAAAGCTAATAAGGCTTCATCGGCGGCCCGTTTACTCAAATGATATTGACTTTGAGCCTGCTCATCGGCCCCCAATGCGGAAATTTGTAGAATTTTTTGAATCCCCACTTGTTGAGCGGCTTGAAACAAGGCAATCGGGGCACGGGTATGTAAATCCTCAAACCGTTGTGCCTTCGTTTCCTGAATAATACCGACAGCATTAATAACTACCTCAATATTACTCAATCGTGGCAACCACCTTTGTGGATCATGGTCTTTAGTATAATCACCCTGAATCCACTGTACTTCAGGAAAACGTGGTTGCCATTTAGTAGGTTGACGAACACACGCCACTATTTGATGGCCTTCCGCTAACAACGCAATCATTAGTCGTTGGCCGATAAATCCACTGGCACCGGTAATAAAGATGTGCATAAGCAGTACCTGTTTATTAATTAAAGAGTGACCATGAGCGCAAAACCACTCCCAACCCCTCCTTGTCAAGGAAACAGAGTAATGAGAGGTTGGGGGGTCTATCAGGTGAGTTCATCACTCGTAATTTTTACTTACTTGTTTTCCTTACTCTGATTTTGCTATAATTTCCTAGTTTACCCCCAAACCGCTTAAATTCCTATCACCCTATAAAATAATAGGTAAAAATAAACCATGAAAGATACTATTTTAATTATTGATGATCAGCATTATAACATTATGATGCTGGAAGATTTTCTTAGCCAAGCGGGTTTTGAAGTGTTAGTCGCTTATGATGGTCAAGGTGGTTTAGACATAGTTAAATATGCACTTCCTGATTTAATCTTACTAGATGTGATGATGCCAGGTTTAGATGGCTTTGAAGTATGTACACAACTAAAATTCTGTAAAAATACTAAAGATATACCAATTATTTTTCTCACGGCACTTGCCAATATCGTCAACAAAATCAAAGGACTCAATGTTGGCGGGGTTGATTATATTACCAAACCATTTGAACAAGAAGAAGTGTTAGCACGAGTGAAAACTCATCTAACTTTGGTTAAAACACAACGCCAATTGCAACAAGAAAAACTGGCTTTCCAACAACAACAAGAATTTTTACGTTTGATTATAGATACCCTACCACAACATATTTTATGGAAAAACTGTCAAGGCCAAATTTTGGGATGCAACCAGGCGTTTACTCAAGCCGTTGAATTCACGCAACCTGAAGCGATCATCGGTAAAACTTTGTCCGATTTATTTACAGAAGCACAAGCACACTGGTTTCAGCAACGAGACCAACAAGTGATGCAGACTAATTGCCCGGAATATGATACCATAGAGCAAATTGTTCATCACCGTTACGGTTTACGTTGGTTCAAAAGCAATCGCATTCCCTTGCATGACACTACCGGTCAAGTCATTGGTATTTTAAACACGGCCGAAGATATTATGGCGCAAAAACAAATTCAAGAAGACCTGCGCCACAGTGAAGAACGTTTTGAATTAGCGATGCGAGGGGCCAATGATGGTTTGTGGGATTGGAATTTACTTACCGATAGCGCCTATTTTTCGCCGCGTTGGAAACAAATGTTGGGATTTGCCGATAATGAATTAAGCAATTCCTTTGATGAGTGGCATTCACGAATTCACCCAGAGGATTTTGAGCAAGTGATGAATAGCATTGACCATTACTTAGAACTAAAAACCAGTTACTATGAAAGTATTTATCGAATGCGACATAAAGACGGTCATTATATTTGGGTATTGTCACGAGCCATGGCCTTATGGGATGCGAGTAATAAACCATTACGTCTAGTAGGTACTCAGGTCGATTTGACTGCGCAAAAACAAGCCGAGCAGGCTTTACGTGAGGCTTATCAAGAAATTAAAGAAGCTAAAGAAATCGCTGAACAAGCCCAGACCGCAGCCGAAATTGCCAATCAAGCTAAAAGCACCTTTTTAGCTAATATGAGTCACGAATTACGCACCCCACTCAATGGTATTTTAGGCTATGCTCAAATTTTAGGTCGAGACCTCACACTCACACCTAAACAACGAGAAGGTATTGCCATTATTCAACGGAGCGGTGAATATTTGCTCACTTTAATTAACGACATCCTCGACTTATCTAAAATTGAAGCCGGTAAAGTTGAATTATTCCCAACCCAATTTTATTTTGAAGAATTTATTCAAGGAATTGTCAGATTATTTGAGATGCGGGCGCAACAAAAAGACTTGATTTTTGTTTATCAGCCACTATCACCCTTACCCACTGCCATTTATGCCGATGAAACTCGTTTACGCCAAATTCTGCTTAATCTCTTAGGAAATGCCGTTAAGTTCACCAAACAAGGCCAAGTGACTTTTAGTATTAGTTATTCTCAAGGGCAACTTCGATTTCAAATTGTAGACCAGGGAATTGGCATTGCCACCAGCGATTTAGACCAAATTTTTTTACCGTTTCAACAAGTGGGCGATTCTCGTTATCGCGTCGAAGGTACGGGATTGGGATTGCCGATTACTAAAAAATTAATCGAGATGATGGGAGGAGAATTACACGTCAGTAGCACGATTGGTGAAGGCAGCACTTTTTGGTTTATCATAAATTTACCAGAGGTCACCGATTTAGGTTCGCCCGCGCTAAAATTGACCGCTGAACCTTTTATTATTGGTTTTCAGGGCCCCTCGCGTCGAGTTTTAGTCGTCGATGATAAGGCGGAAAATCGCTCAATACTACTGAATTTATTGGCCCCACTCGGATTTGAAATCAGCGAAGCAAACAATGGCCGTGACTGTATTATTAAAGCCATTGACTTCAAACCGGATTTAATTATCATGGATCTGATTATGCCAGAATTAGATGGTTTTGAAGCGACTCGTCAATTACGACAATTGCCAGAATTATCGCAAGTGAAAATCATTGCAATTTCCGCCAGCGTCTTCGAATCGTATCAACGACGCAGTTTAGATGCCGGTTGTCAGGCTTTTATTGCCAAACCGATTAACGTGCAAAAATTATTCACCTTGATTCAACAACAATTAGAATTAACCTGGATTTATCAACCGCAGGTAGCAAATTTATCTGATAATCAATTACACGAAGAATCCTCAGAAATATCCCAGTCATCTTGCCATCCTACTATTGAACAAGGCAAAGATTTACTGGAATTAGTGATGATGGGTGACATTAGTGGAATTATAGAATATGCTACTGCACTGGAACAAGAGCATCCACTTTTGTTACCATTTACCAAAAAAATTATTAGGTTAGCGAAAAATTTTGAGGAAAAGCAAATTCGTCGTTTGCTGGAAACCTTGGTCGCACCCTAATTGCTCATCACCCCCAGCCCCGATTTGACAACTTTCAAAAAGTTGTCAAATCTAATAGCGAGGAAGATTTGACAACTTTTCGAAAGTTGTCAAATCTAACCGCGAGAAAGAGATTTGACAACTTTTCGAAAGTTGTCAAATCTAACCGCGAGAAAGAGATTTGACAACTTTTCGAAAGTTGTCAAATCTAACCGCGAGAAAAAGATTTGACAACTTTTCGAAAGTTGTCAAATCTAACCGCGAGAAAGAGATTTGACAACTTTTCGAAAGTTGTCAAATCTAACACACTCCCCTCCTTACCAAGGAGGGGTTGGGGGTGGTTGATAGAATCAACGCCGACTACCATCTTTCTTTAAACTCAACTCACGTCACCATAAACTTATAACGATAACCTCTATGCGAATCCTCCTGATTGAAGACGACCAAGAAGTAGCTAATTACCTCAGTCAAGGTTTACAAGAAGCAGCTTATGTAGTTGACTATGCCGCCGATGGTCAACAAGGTTTACAAAAAGCCACTCACGAGCATTATGATGTCATGATTATTGACCGTTTACTCCCCTATCTGGATGGACTCAGTATTATCAAAACCGTTCGTGCCGCGGGCAATCAAACGCCTATTCTCGTTCTCAGTGCCTTAACACAAGTCGATGAAAGAGTCCGGGGACTCCGCGAAGGAGGAGATGATTATCTCACTAAACCGTTTGCCCTTAATGAATTGTTAGCCAGATTAGAAGCGTTACAACGTCGTCGCGCTACTACTACCGAAACCACGCTTCACGTAGGCCAGTTGGCCATGGATTTATTAACCAGAGAAGTTCAACGCGGCGGCCTACCCATTGATTTACAACCACGAGAATTTCGCTTGCTCGAATATTTAATGCGACATGCCGATCAAGTCGTCACTCGTACCATGTTATTAGAAGAAGTTTGGGGCTATCATTTTGACCCTCAAACTAATGTGATCGATGTTCATATTAGTCGCTTACGCAGTAAAATTGACAAAAATTTTGAAACTCCAATGTTACATACCATTCGTGGTGCTGGGTACACTCTTCGTGCCTCTGACTAAACTATTTCACCCGTCGATATTGCTCAAAAAGTTCATCAGCCGTAGTTACACCCCCGTGGTAGCCATCGGCACAGTTTTGATACGCTTGCTGAAACTGCTTCGCACCTCGACGTTTCGTTTGGCACTGCTGTATATGTTATTGTTCAGCAGCTCCGTGCTCATTCTATTTAGTTTTATTTATTGGGAAACCGTGGCCTATATGGCACAACAAACCGATGCCACTATTGAAGCGGAAATCGAAGGTTTAAAAGAACAATATTTACAACAAGGATTGGCCGGCTTATTGACGGTTATCAATGAACGAATAGCCAGAAACACCGGCCAATCCTCAGTGTATTTACTGACCACCCCTGGCTATAAACCCCTAGCTGGTAATTTAAACCGGTGGCCACATGTGCCAGAATCACCAGACGGTTGGGTTAACTTCCCTTTAGAAGACAGCAACGCCAAGAAACTGCAATTTCATCAAGCCCGCGGTCGTCGATTTTTGCTCCAAGGCGGCTTGCATTTGCTGGTAGGGCGAGATGTGAGAGAATTGAAAGCCACTCAAGATTTGATTATGCATGCTCTAGGATGGGGACTGGCCATGACCGTCGCTCTAGCTTTATTGGGCGGACTGATGATGAGTTGGAGTACGTTACGTCGTTTAGAAACGATTAATCAAACTTGTCGCGATATTATGACCGGCGATTTATCACGTCGGATCCCCACGAAAGACATTGGTGATGATTTCGACCAGTTGGCCGATAACCTCAATGCCATGTTGGAAAAAATTGAAATTTTGATGGCCGGCGTAAGACAAGTGGCCGATAATATTGCCCATGATTTACGGACCCCCTTGACTCGTTTACGCAATCGCTTAGAATTATTGCACGGCCAAGCGCCGACTGATCAACAATGTGGTGAATTAATTGAAAAGAATATTACGGAAGCGGACCAATTGTTAGCCACCTTCAATGCGCTGTTGCGAATTGCGCAAATTGAATCGGGGAGCCGCCTCAGTCACCACACTCAATTTGATTTTGCGACCTTGGTACAAGATGCGGTAGAATTATACGAAGCGTTAGCGCAAGAGAAGAGCCAACAAGTGAGTGTGCAATTAACACCACCCATCACCATCTATGGGGACCGGGATTTATTGTTTCAGGCGTTAGCAAATTTATTAGATAATGCGGTGAAGTATACTCCAATTGGCGGATCCATCAAAATTACTTTAACTGTGTTAGCCAATTCGTTAATCGAATTACGGATTATTGATACTGGCCCTGGCATCCCTGCTAAAGCCAGAGCACAGGTATTTGAACGTTTCTTTCGTTTAGAACATAGTCGCAACACGCCGGGGAATGGATTGGGCTTAAGTTTAGTAGCCGCCGTAGCCAAGTTGCATCATTCGTGTTTAAAGTTAGAGGACCAGACACCAGGATTATGTGTCATTTGGTTATTACCTCAAGAATAAGTGCTGAACTTTGTCCACTACTATAGTAATATTCATCAACTCTGGTACTGCTGAAGCCTCAATGCCATTAAGTTAAGCCGGCGAAAGAAACCTTGAAGGTCTAAAACCAGACCTTCAAGGTTAAAACCTGACCGCGGGATTCCTTAACTTAATGGCAGTGCTACTGAAGCATTATTAGTTGGTGTGCCACACCTATTTTCGGGTAGTCCCTCCAAACCAATGAAGGTTTTAAAATTCAATGAGTTATCAAAGCTCAAAGTTTCCTAAACCTTTGAGGTTTAGGAAACTTAGAATCGCTGAGGTTTCCTAAATCTGTGAGGTTTAGGAAACCTTGACCTTTGATAATTCGTTAATTCTTAACACCTCCATGGGTTTTACCTCGTTCCCACGCGCCAGCGTGGGAATGCCGTGAGCCACGCGCCAGCGTTGCGGGAAAGGGACGCTGGCGCATCCCGACGGCATTCCCACGCTGGCGCGTGGGAACGAGAAGAAACCTACTGGTCTGCATAGAGTAGCTCCGTGTACGGGAGGAGAGAGTTACCCCCTCCGTGTACGGCAATGCCATTAAGTTAAGTTAAGGCCGGTTCCGGCATTGGAGTCCAAAGCTTCAGCTTTGGCAACACCGTCTCTCCTTGACCAGTCTCGTCCAAAGCTGAAGCTTTGGACTCCAAATCGGCTTAACTTAATGGCATTGCCACCAAGACCTGATGCTGATCATCAACGTCGCCTCGGCGTGGTTGAAACTTCATCAGGTTCATCAGGCGTCCTCCTTATTCTCGTCCGGCCCGAGAATAGTGCAATCGGATTCAGCCATAGAGCGGGTTGTTGGTACGTGTTTTCCCAAATAAGGGTAGTGAGGCAATTTGGGTGAGCAGTTAGGACTGGCAATCCTTTGGGGACTAAGTACTGAAGCAGAAATTCGGCGGTATTTTCCCTCACCCCCGACCCCTCTCCCAGAGGGAGAGGGGCGAAAGAAAATACGGGAAAATTTATGCTTCAGTACTTACCAATTCTAACCACTGGATTTCATCTAAATAGCGATTCCATCGAAAAGCCTTCTCGTTCCAAAATTTCGCGTAATCGTTTTAACGCTTCAATTTGGATTTGCCGAACTCGTTCACGAGTAATTTCTAATTCGGCCCCGACTTGCTCCAAAGTGGCAATTTCGCCGCCGCCTAACCCAAAGCGACGTTCTAACACCACTCTTTGTTTATCTCCCAATTGTGATAACCATAAATCCAATTGCTTAATAATACTTTCTTCTTGCAACAACAGTAAGGGGTCAGGATTTTGTTCGTCGGGAATAGTTTCAATGAGCGATTTTTCTGAATCCAACATGGAAGGAGAATCGGTCGAAGTGATTCGTTCATTGAGTCCTAACATTCGTTTGACATCTTCGATTGGACGATCTAATAATAAAGCCACGTCTTCTGCGGTGGGTTCTCGGTCTAACTTTTGTGACAGTGAGCGAGCGGCTCGCAAATAGACATTGATTTCTTTAAGGATGTGGATCGGCAAACGAATGGTGCGACCTTGATTCATAATGGCGCGGTCAATGGTTTGCTTAATCCACCAAGTAGCATAAGTGGAGAAGCGAAAACCGCGGTCGGGATCAAATTTTTCGACGGCGCGAATCAATCCAATGTTACCTTCTTCAATTAAATCTAACAAAGCCAGACCACGGTTCATATAGCGACGGGCGATTTTAACCACTAGCCGCAAATTGGATTCAATCATTTGGCAGCGGGCTTCGTTATCGCCGGTTTTAGCTTTTTTGGCATATTCAATTTCTTCTTCGGCGGTTAGCAGAGTAGAGAAGCCGATTTCATGCAAGTAGAGTCGAGTAGCATCTAATTCAACTTCGCCGATGGTTCGAGATTGTTCTGATAATTCATCTTCAATTCCTATAATGTCGATGGTTTCAACTTCTAATTCCGGGTCGCCGATAAGTTCTATGTCGTCCGTGATCAATTCATCGAGAGGAGGTCGCAATTGGTTAGTGGGGGAGGTATTCCAGAGGTGCCAGGGTTTTGTTGCCACATCTAATTTCAAAGTAGAGGAGGGGTTGAGTATTGGAATCAGTGCCCAGGTCGGCAATAAGTTGTCCTGCCACCACTCGTTGACCGGCGACCACCCGACGTTGAGTATTGTTCGCATAGAGACTAGAAAACGCTTGATTATGTTGAATAATAATGAGATTACGATAACCATTTATTAATTGCTCACTGTAAGTGACCGTACCAGCAGCCGCCGCATAAATGGGCTGACTGCGACGATGACCAATAATGTTAAGTCCTGATTGTCCAGTAGTTGCAATGTGTACCGGCATTGCTTGAAGTGCTGCCGTCGGCCATTGCCAGGAAACCGGCGGATAACACGAAGCGGTTGGTGTCGTCGTGGGAGTTGGCACTGGACGATTGTTACGAGATACTTGTTTACAATCTGGACAAGAGGGTTGAGTAGTGCTAGGTTGAGTTAGTAGTAACCGTTGCCCTGGTTGGAGCAGGTAGGGGGAAGATAACTGGTTCCAACGGGCAAGGTCGTTTACATTGGTGCCAAATTGTCTGGCTATGCTATAGAGTGTATCACCAGGTTGTACGGTGTAGGTGTTGAGTGATAAGCTGGTCGGGCTGGAGTCAATCGGTGGTGGTGTGGTAGGGGTGTTACTACACGCACTCGATAGCATGGTAAGAAGTATAATTAGGTTGAGAAGTCGTTTCGGTGGAAACACGGTATGGTTGATTATTTATTAGTAGTGAGGTACCAGGTAGTGATAAACCTCGCAATTCTAGAAGACCTGCGAGGTTTGGTATACCACGTTGGAGCCTAAATTTTCAAATTTGGACTGATTGGTGTGGTTAGCCACGTTGCCAAATTTAGACTCCAAAGAAAATTGGGATTACAATCTGGTGCTTATTATCGGTTTTTAACGTTGGCGTTTAGGAATAATCGTTAATTGTTGCCCTGGGTAAACGGTGTAAGGGGGTCCAATCCCGTTGACATTAGCTAATTCTGATTCAGTCAGGCCATGTTTGGTGGCAATTCGGTAAAGTGTTTCACCTTTGCTCACTTGGTATTTTTTATAACGTAGGGGGGGCGGTGAAAATGAGGCCGTTGGTTGCTTAGATGGTTTAGCTTGAGCAACTGTGGTAGCTTTTTTGACGGCGGTAGCTTTGACGGCAGTAGTGTTGGTAGCGGTAGCCGTCACCTGCAATTGTTGTCCTACCGTGAGTTGATTGGAAGAGAGGTCATTCCACTGTTTGATTGAGTCTACGGTGTTACCATAGCGTTTAGCAATGCTGAATAAGGTATCACCGGGCACTACGGTATGAACGCTACCGCTGGTGGCTGGCGCTGTGGTGGTGGCCGGTGCCGTGGTGGTGTCCGTGTTAGAAGCAGATACTGAGGATGACGGCACCATAGTCGTCGCTGACGCTGAGGGTGGGCTGACGGCCAGGATTTGACCTGGAACCAGATTGTAAGGTGGTTGTAAGTTGTTCCAGACGGCAATATCGGCGACGGTGTAACCATATAGTTTAGCGACGCTGTATACCGTATCAGTTGTTTGTACGACATATTGCCCCGCGCTTTTGTTGTTAAATGCAGTATCGGCGGGGGTGACAGTTTTAGCCGTGTTAGGTGGTATATAGCTAGAAGGTGAGTTGCTACTGCCTTTTGGAGAAGAAACTCGTAGTTGTTGTCCTAGCGAGAGGGAGTCTGAAGATAAGCCGTTCCAGGCCTTCAAGTCGCTGACGGTGCATTTATAACGTTGAGAAATGTTGAATAAAGTATCTCCTACCACTACAGTATGATATACGCCGGGGTTGGAAGAGCCTGAACCTGGATTGGTGGAAGGTAAGGTGCCAGTAGCCGCTCCAAAGAGGGTCAGTTGTCGCCCAGGATTGAGGGCATAAGGGGGCGCGAGATTATTCCAACGGGCAACATCTTGGTAGTTGAGTCCACAGCGCGTGGCGATACCATAGAGCGTTTCACCGCGAGCCACCGTGTGGTAGGAATTGCAACTTACCGGGGGGAGCGTGACCGGGCCAGGTGGATAGGTGATGTCAGGGATCGAAGGTTTGCTCTCATCAATAGGTGGTAAGGTGGTGGTTGGGGTGGTGGTGCAACCCGGTAGCAAAAAAATAATGAGTAGGCTGAGGAGAGCCCCGAAGTTAAAAAGTTTCAGTTGATAAGTGTGCATAATAAATTGAACTCCGTTGATAAAGGTTAGGGTGGTTAAAGGGTGGTTAAAGATTTGACCAGAGTTGACAACTGTTTTAAAGTGGTCAAATCTAATGACAAATCTAATAACAAGTTATCAACTCACCTTACGCACGGTTAATTCAACCACCCCTAGCCCCTCCTTGGTAAGGAGGGGAGTAAGCACTACCGGAATCGCAGGGGCTATTCCCCGCCTTACCAAGGAGGGGCTAGGGGTGGTGGTGCGTAAGATGAGTTAGGTTATTGACAATTGCCGGTGATTTTTAAAATTTGTCCAGGTTTTACCGTATAAGGAGGAGGCAGATTATTCCAACCGGCCACCTGAGTTACTTCATAACCATAACGTTTAGAAATGCTGTAGAGCGTTTCGCTAGAGCTAACTTTGTGACGGCATCTTTGGACCTTACTTTTGGTACTTAAAGCAGTTACTTCATGTTTGGTACTAGAACCGGTGGCTGCCGGCGGTGAAACTCGTAATCGTTGTCCGCGTGACAGTGTGTAAGAAGATAATTTGTTCCATTGTGCTAGTTGCTCCACGCTAGAGCCATAGCGTTGTGAGATCTTGTAAAGTGTGTCGCCGGCCGCGACCGTATGATAATTTCGACCAACTACTGACGGTGCCGTTACGGGTGCTGACAGATAGGATGCCGCCGAGGGAGGACCAACGATGATAGTTTTACCAACCGCTAATTGATTGGAGGGTAAATTGTTCCAGGTCATAATATCGGTCATGCTATAACCAAAATGTTTAGCCACGCTATATAAAGTGTCTCCTGGTTGTACTACATATTTGCCAGAGGATGAACTTGATTTCGATTTAGTACCTGTAGCCTTAACTGCGACTGGGGCGGCAGGTGGACAACTCGCTTTACTACTGGAAGGAGATACTAATAATTTATGCCCAATGGGTAAATCATACGGTGGATTAATATTATTCCAGGTAGCAACTTGACGATAATCTTGTCCGTAGCGTTTAGCTATACTATATAAGGTCTCACTGCGTTGTACTTGATGATAGGTTTTGCCCCTTTGATTTAAAGTGATGGGTTTAGGAGATACTGAAGGTGCTCCGCTACTTCTAGTTTTAGCCGCGACCGTGGTTGAGGTTTTTTTGGGCTTTTTTACTATTGGGCGTGCCGATACTGGTAAGCGGGGTTCCACCCCTTGGCTGTATGTACAAGGATCAAAAGTCACACCTTGATAAAAATTCTTTGGTGGACCTGAGACTAATAGTTTTTGATGATTAAGTAAATTATAAGGTGGGCATAAATTATTCCACCGGCCAATATCTGCCGCATTCCGACCATAACGGTTAGCAATCGAGTCAATAGTATCACCTTTGTCGACAAAGTGATGAATTTCTGTTTCAACATTAGGGGGTGTTGGTACAGGCGATTTAGTCGCACAACCTTGGATTGACATTATAATGACTATCCCTAAAATAGTCAATAATTTTGTAGTAGTGATAAATAAATTCATAGTTAATTATACTTTTTGTCGGTGTTACTCGTGAAATAATGTAACCTATCAGTTAAAATAAATCTATTCTTACACAAATGAGTGATTTAAATCAACCTCGACAAACTAAAGTTTGTTACTCCATATCGTTAAATAAGACTTGACAATTGCCCAAAAATTGTCAAATCTCTACGTATCTCAAACCGCTACAGGTTTTTTAGATATTTTAGAAAAAGGATACCTATATGTCAAAAGCACAATCAATGACCCACATATTATTTACTACACTGCCTCAAATGTTTCGTGAGCGAATTATTAGTACGCCACAAACCGTGGCCTATCGCTATTTTGATAAAGATAATAAAGTTTGGCAAAGTTTGACCTGGGCCGAGATGGGCATTCAGGTAGCCCGTTGGCAGGTGGCTTTAGCTAAGGAAAATTTAGCGGTTGGTGATCGAGTGGCTATTATGTTACGTAATTGCCCACAATGGGTGATGTTTGACCAAGCAGCCTTGGGGTTAGGTTTGGTGACCGTGCCTTTATATACTAATGACCGTCCTGATAATGTGTCTTATATTTTGGCCGAAGCCAATGTTAAATTACTTTTATTAGAGGGTAATTTGCAATGGAAACAATTATACCCATTACGTGAAGAATTTACGGGTTTACAGCGAATAGTGGCGATTCAAGAAGTTAACGATAAAACTCCGTCAGATTCGCGTTTAGTCAACTTAGATCATTGGTTACCCAGTGGAGTAGCCGGTGAATTATGTTCAGAATCCTATTCCCCGGACCAACTTGCCAGCATTGTATATACCTCTGGTACCACGGGTCGTTCTAAAGGAGTGATGTTAAGTCATCGCAATTTGTTAGCCAACGCTCAATATATAGTGGAAGCGGGAAAAATTGGAGCGGCTGATTTTAGTGCCGAGGATTTATTTTTGTCTTTTCTTCCGTTATCGCATACTTTAGAGCGCACCGCGGGCTATTATTTGCCCATGATGTTAGGTGCCACGGTGGCTTATAGCCGCTCGATTCAACAACTGGCCAGTGATTTAACGACTTTACGGCCGACGGTGTTGGTTTCAGTGCCACGGATTTATGAACAAGTATACAGCAAAATTCAAAGTCAATTAGAAAAAAACTCCAGATTAGCCAAGTCTATATTTTCTCTAACCGTACAAATTGGTTGGCAACGTTTTGAATATCAACAAGGCCGTGCTAAATGGTCTCCTGCTTTATTACTCTGGCCCGTATTAAATCAATGGGTTGCTACCGCCGTGTTGAATAAATTAGGGGGCCGCTTGCGTTTGGCCATTAGCGGCGGCGCGGCTTTATCGCCACCACTCGCTAAAGTGTTTGTTGGCCTCGGCTTAAATTTGTTACAAGGCTATGGTTTGACCGAAACCAGTCCGGTCATTAGTGTTAATCTACCAAACGACAATATTCCCAGTAGTATTGGTCCAGCGTTGCCCAATGTTGAAGTCAAATTGGGAGACAATAATGAATTATTGACCAGAAGTGAATGTGTCATGTTAGGTTATTGGCAAAATCCCACCGTTACTGCCCAAATTCTTGATAAAGAAGGATGGTTACATACCGGGGATCAAGCCAAAATTGATGAGCGAGGACATTTCTATATTACGGGGCGACTTAAAGACATTATTGTTATGGATAATGGCGAGAAAATCTCACCTGCGGACATGGAAATGATGATAACTACCGATACTTGGTTTGAGCAAGTCATGGTAGTGGGAGAAGGTAAGCCCTTTCTCAGTGCGTTGATTGTGTTGAATAAAGAGCGGTGGGCCGAATTGGCTAAAAATCAAGGGATTGATGTGACATCTCCTGAATCACTGAGTGCCAAAACGATTCATAAAATTATTTTGGTACGCCTGGCCAAGCAAATTAAAGATTTTCCTGGCTATGCCCAAATTCGACGTATCATTTTATTGCTAGAGCCATGGACGGTAGAAAATGGATTATTAACACCTTCCCTGAAAATTAAACGGGCACGGATTTTGGAACAATATGCCACCCAAGTAGCAGAAATGTACCAAAAATTTTAAGTTTAATTATTTGCTTGTTCAAAAAATGGAAATGGGTTAAAATTCGAATCTAGTTGAGATAGTTAAGATTTGACAACTTTTTTAAAGTTGTCAAATCTAAAACCCAATATGGAGACAACATTTTAAGAGGTTGAGATATTTATGTACAAAATAGTCTTACTTAGACATGGGGAAAGCCAGTGGAATAAAGAAAACCGGTTTACCGGTTGGACCGATGTAGATTTATCTGAAAAAGGACGGCAAGAAGCCATGGAGGCGGGTAAACTCTTGAAAGCGAATGGCTATACTTTTGATTTAGCGTATACTTCAGTGCTAAAGCGAGCCATTAGAACTTTATGGATAGTGCTGGACGAAATGGATTTAATGTGGCTACCGGTCCATCGACTCTGGCAATTAAATGAGCGCCACTATGGTGCGTTGCAAGGCTTAAACAAGGCAGAAACCGCCGCCAAACATGGTGAAGATAAAGTCAAAATTTGGCGCCGGAGCTATGACATTCCACCGCCTGCACTCGATAAAACTGATGATCGATACCCAGGCCATGACCGTCGCTACCAAGGATTGGCCGACCATGAAATTCCGGAAACCGAAAGTTTGAAAGACACCGTCGCCCGATTCTTACCGGCTTGGCAACAAATCATTGCACCTAAGATTAAACAAGGCCAACGAGTGATTATTGCTGCACATGGCAATAGTTTACGAGCCTTGGTCAAATATCTGGACAATGTCAGTGAGCAAGAAATTGTAGAGCTTAATATTCCCACCGGGGTACCATTGATCTATGAATTAGATGAGCAGATGCAGCCGTTGAAACATTATTATTTAGGTGATGAAGATGCGGTAAAACGAGCGATGCAAGCGGTAGCAAATCAAGGCAAGGCTCAAAACTGAAGGTTATTAAACGTTGGAGTCCAAATCAAGATTTGGACCAAGCGAGAAATTATACGGTATTTTCCCTCACCCCCGACCCCTCTCCCAGAGGGAGAGGGGCGAAAGAAAATACGAGAAAATTTCTGCTTCAGTACTTACCTAAAATTTGGACTCCTAACCAATTAAAACGACAATGGCAATTTTAAAGAAATTCCTCTGCTTAAGGTACTGGCCAATCGGAAGCCTTTTACTGCTGTGGCTAAACAATTCTCTAGCTGTTGACTCCGCGAAAACTCTAGCACAATTGAAAGCACTAGAAACCAGGATTCAACAACTACAAGCACAAGTGCTAAACACTCGTACTGAATACGACAACTTGTTAAACCAACTTAAACGCCAAGAAGAAAATATCGGCGAAGTAGCAAATAGACTGGAAGTATTACATGGCGCACTCAACGATAAAACAAATACTTTGACCGACCTCCAACAAAAACGTAAAAAACAGTATTCTTTGTTAGAAACCCAACGTCGCGTCTTAGCCCAGCAAATTCGTGCTTCTTACCTAATGGGACACCAAGATTATTTAAAACTTTGGCTCAATCAAGAAGACCCATTCACACTCGGTCGCATGTTAGCCTATTACGAATACTTTAACCGTGCCCGTACTCGTCAAATTACCACCATCAAAGAAATTTTACAAAATATTCAATTTCTTGAACAAAGCATTAATTTGGAAAGTACCCAATTACAACAATTAGTCACCGATGAAACCGCCAAAAAAACGCAACTGCACTTAAACTACCAAGAGCGTCAAACTATTTTGGTGCAACTGGCCAACACCTTAGAAAATCAAGAAAAAGAACTCAATCGCCTACTCGAAGATAAGCGCCACTTAGAAGCACTCTTAGGTGCCATAGGAGAAATTGCCAAAGACATACCTCACCCCCCAGGACCACAGATCGACTTTGCTATCCTCAAAGGTCAACTGTCTTACCCAGTGGCCGGTCAAATCGTCAATCAATTTGGACAACGCCTCGTCGGTAATCTGACCTGGCAAGGTCTATTAATTGCGGCTGACCTGGGTAAAAAAGTACATGCCGTAGCTGCGGGACGAGTCATTTTTGCCGAATGGTTTCGTCACTTGGGATTATTAATTATTCTTGACCACGGCAACAACTATATGAGTTTATACGCTCATAACCAAAAACTTTACCCCAAAACCGGCGATTGGGTTGAAACTGGTCATGTCATTGCGGGAGTGGGCAACAGCGGAGGTCGACCAACGCCAGCCTTATATTTTGAAATCCGTTACCAAGGCAACCCGGTTGACCCTTTAAAATGGCTAAAACGGCGTTAGTAAGTGAATACGGATAAAACTAAAAATATAAATGCCATAAATTTTAAAGTTTTAAAGTTTTAAAGTTTTAAAGTTTTAAAGTTTTAATAAACCAGTAAATATGCCGGTCTATATTGATACCAAACTTTGCAAGTCTTGGGGGCCAAATGAAATTTATCCGGTTTATTACTACTGAATGCAGGACTATTTAAAACACTATCTACCAAACTACAATATGCTATAATTGTGTTATAATTTAGAACTTACACACTCAAAGCTGAGGGATAACACCCCTCGAAGGGGTGTTATCCCTGCTGAAGTCTGAGGGATAACACCCCTCGAAGGGGTGTTATCCCTGCTGAAGTCTGTGAGGGATAACACCCCTCGAAGGGGTGTTATCCCTGCCAAGTGCTTGACTTATTTTAACCCTACAATGTTTAATGCCCGGAGAAACCTATGCGAATTTTATTTCGTCACATACCCCCTTTACTACTAGGCTCCCTTTTAGGATCAGTGATTGCCATGGGAGGCTCCACTGTTTTTGCCGAACGAGATGAAGCCTCACTTAGCATTCCCTTCGATGAACTTCGTACTTTCACCGAAGTCTTTCAACGAATTAAAAATGATTATGTTGAAGAAGTGGATGACAAAAAATTATTTGAAAATGCCATCCAAGGCATGTTGACTGGCTTGGATCCTCATTCTAGCTACCTCAATCCCGAAGCCTACCAAGAGCTTACCATCAGCACCGGCGGCGAGTTTGGTGGCTTAGGCATCGAAGTGGGCCTGGAAAATAGCTTTGTCAAAGTAATTACTCCTATTGATGATACACCAGCACAACGCGCTGGCGTGAAAGCGGGCGACATTATTATCAAATTGGACGAAACACCAGTGAAAGGCATGACGCTCAATGATGCAGTTAAAATGATGCGCGGGAAACCTGGTACACGCATAAAATTAACTATCGCTCGTGAAGATGAAGAAAAACCTTTAGAAATAACTATAGTCCGTGACATTATCCAAGTTAAAAGTGTAAAATCTCGTACTTTGGAACCTGGCTATGCTTACGTGCGTATTAGTCATTTTCAAGCCCATACTGGCGAAGATTTGGAAAAAGCCATCGACGACCTGAAAAAAGAAAATAAAAAAGGACTTAAAGGATTAGTGTTAGATTTACGCAATAATCCCGGTGGTGTCCTCAATGCCGCAGTATCAGTGTCTGATGCCTTCATCAAAGACGGCCTAATCGTCTATACTAAAGGCCGGGTGGTCGATGCTGCTCTTAAGTTTAATGCTCACCCAGAAGACCTCATTAATGGCGCCCCGATAGTCGTCTTAGTCAACAACGGTTCCGCTTCCGCCGCTGAAATTGTCGCCGGGGCTTTGCAGGACCACAAACGGGCAATTATCATGGGCACGAAAACTTTTGGCAAAGGTTCCGTACAAACCATTTTACCGATGAATAACAATGCGGCCATAAAACTCACCACTGCTCGTTATTACACGCCTGCTGGACGATCCATTCAAGCCAAAGGCATTGAGCCTGATATTAAACTCAATAAAGTGGAAATCGCCTCAGTAGAGCAAGAGGAAGAGGCCGCGTATAAAGAATCTGACTTGGCGAGACATCTGGAAAATGATAATGATGATAACGACAACAAAGAGCCGTCAACTTCAGAGCCGAAACCGCTGCCGGACCCCGATAGCAAAACGCTTCAGAATAAAACTACCAAGGAGCCTAAGAAGGAGCCTAAGAAGGAGCCTAAGAAGGCTAAGGATAATAAGGCCAAGGATGATAAAGATGAGCCGTTAATACAATCAGACTATGCCATTTATGAGGCCCTGACCCTGTTAAAAGGGTTAAATATTGTTGGCGGAAACAGTTAACCACTCACCTTACGCTCTTTCTCCCCTCCTGACTAAGGAGGGGTTGGTGGAGTCAATGCTATCGTCAATCAGGTTTCCTAAGTACTGAAGCAGAAATTTTCTCGTATGTGCTTTCGCCCATCTCCCTCTGGGCGGAGGTGAGGGAAACCTATAAAACAATTACCAGGAGCAACTAACTATGCCTACAGTCCTCGTCCCACTCGCACAGGGTTGTGAAGAGATTGAAGCCGTCACTATCATTGACCTGTTACGGCGAGCTAACATTACCGTAGTAACGGCCGGCTTGGATGATAAACCCGTCAAAGCCAGTCGTGGAGTCGTTTTAATCCCCGACACCACTTTAGACCGAGTCCTAAAACAATCTTTTGAGATGATTGTGTTACCAGGTGGAATCCCTGGCTCCGACCATCTCAACAACGACCCACGCCTCCACCAATTACTCAAAGATTTGCACCGACAAGGTAAATATACGGCAGCGATTTGTGCGGCCCCCAAAGTATTAGCCACCGCCGGTATATTGGAAAATAAATCCGCCACCGGTTACCCTGGCGTACTAGAAAGTTTAGCACTGCCGCATACTAAAATTCTCCAAACACCTATCGTCAAAGATGACACGGTAGTGACTTCCAGAGGACCCGGCACCGCCATGGATTTTGCCCTGACGCTGATTGAAATTTTAGTTGGCAAAAACACTCGTGATGAAGTAGAAACAGCGTTAGTACGGTAGCACTAACTCATTAAGTTAAGCCAAGTTGGAGTCCAAAGCTTCAGCTTTGGACGAGACTGGTTAAGGTGAGACAGCGTTGCCAAAGCTGAAGCTTTGGACTCCAACACCGTAACCTTAACTTAACTTAACTTAATGGCATTAATGGGGTGAGAGTCATGGCCCTTTCGGTAAATTTTTAGGCGGTACCGGCACCGGTTTACCTTCGATTTTTGGCGGTAAAGAAATCGCCTCGCCAGGCGGAAGAATGGTGATAAAGTCGGTTAGCGCCGGTAATACCGGCACCTCGTGGTTAGGTAATAACGGTAAATTTTGATTCCTTTGGTGAAGTTGTTTAGCTCGCATGTCATTGTATTTGCCGATACTAATCGTTCTTTCCAGGGCGGCTTCACGGACTATCACCGGATGCAAAAACACCATCAGGTTGCGTTTAACTTTTTTGGTATGGTGAGAACGAAAGAGTGCTCCCAGTAAGGGAATATCTCCTAAGCCGGGAACTTTTTGCGTGGTTTGTTGGAGGTCTTCATCAATCAGTCCGCCTAACACGACCATATTCCCATCTTCAATAATCACTGTGGTTTTAATAGTACGTTTGTTAGTCACAATGTCAGCCGTGGTGACACTACTTGGAGTGATGCTGGAGACTTCTTGCTCAATTTGTAATTTAACGGCGTTACCTTCGTTGATTTGCGGTTTCACTTTGAGTTTGAGGCCAACATCTTGTCGTTGAATCGTTTGAAACGGATTATTGACACCATTATTGGCCCCGGTGGTGGTGTACTGACCCGTGACAAAGGGTACATTTTGTCCGACCACAATCTCGGCTTCTTCATTATCCAAAGTAAGTAAAGTTGGTGTGGAAAGGACATTGGTTTCAACATCCGCCGACAAGGCTTGTAAGAGCGTGGCAAAATTTAGCGCACCACTGCCAAAACTACCCAGCCCCAGCGCAGCCCCGGCGGTAATTTTGGGTAAACTGGCGGCATTACTTTGACTCAGTTGATAAGCGTTGGTGGCCAAATCAATAATTTGGTTGCCGCTATTATCAAAGTTACTAAAGCCGCCCGGATGAGTACCATTAGCACCATAGAATAACCATTGCACGCCCAATTCCCGAATTTTATCGGTAGCCACTTCCGCAATAATCGCTTCCACTAAGACTTGGGCGCGTCGTACATCCAGTTGCCGAATGACATTGCGTAAATTTTGTAACACGTTAGGAGTCGCGGTAATCACTAAACTGTTGGTGCTAGCATCGGCTTGAATATTCGTTTTCACTTCCTCTTTCAGCGCCGGCGTTTTTTGACCTTCGGTTTGTACCATGGTGTCACTCACGCCTTTAAGTACGTTGACCAAATTGCTGGCTTGCGCATAGTTTAAATAAATTACTTGAGTATTACCCACGCTTTTGACCGGCAAGTCCAGATGAGCAATGAGGGTACGTAGGCGTAAGCGAGAATCGCTGTCACCACCGATTAGAATACTATTGGTTCGTTCATCGGCGACGAGATTAGGTAAACTGGTCACTCCTCCCGTGCTACCCGCCGTGGTGGCAGTTTGTTGTTCCAAAGTGGAAAGAGTACGTACCACTTCTGGGGCTGAAGCATGTTCTAAGACGACAATTTCAATCTCTCGGCTGTTAGGGTGGTCAATGCGGGCAATGATTTCAAGCACACGATTGACGGTATTGGCACGGTCCGACATAATGAGAGTGTTATTGTTAGGATAAGCAACGAGGTGTCCTTCTTGATGGATGAGCGGACGTAGTAACGGAATCAGTTGCGGTGCAGAAACATGTTTAAGTTGAACCACTTGCGTTATTATGCTATCTCCTTTGAAGGAACCGGGCGGCGATAACACTGGCGTATCTTCAGTTTTGGCCATACTTTCAGGGACAATTTTAATCACGGCGCCACTGGGCACGGCGGCAAAACCGTGGACGCTGAGAATGGATAAAAATACTTCATACAGTTGCTCGCGGTCGATAGGACTGTTAGAAATCACCGTTACTTTGCCTTTAACTCGGGGATCTACAATAAAAGTTTTGTGGGTGACTTCAGACACCATATTGATTAATTGATTAATTTCCATATCGGTAAGATTTACTGTGACCTGTTGTTGGGCCGTTTGTTGGGCCGTTGCTAACAGCGGCCACAGTAATAATAGTATGTAACCGCAGACGCGGAAGAAAGTTGGCATAAATTTGAGAAGGGTTGTGATTTGAAGTTGGGATCAACCACCCCCAACCCTTCCTTGGTAAGGCGGGGAGGGGCTGGGGGTGGTTGACTCCCCGCCTTATCAAGGAGGGGCTGGGGGTGGTTGACTCCCCACCTTGCCAAGGAGGGGCTGGGGGTGGTTGAGATAATTGTTATTTTTCCACCGCAAACGATAACGGTAGCAATTGTCCGTCGCGTAAAATTTGTAATTCTATATGGTCAGCCGTGGCTAATTGATCGAACACCGTTAAACCTTTCAGTGGAGAATCCAGTTTAATTCCATTGACCGCGGTGAGAATATCACCGGCTTGTAGTTTAAAGGCGGAAAAGAGGTTATCTACTGTGCCGGGTTTAATTCGATAGCCAATAAAACGACCTTCTTGACTTACCGGTGAGAGTTGCATCAATTTCATTAAACTTTGCGGGTTACTACTTTGTAATTGTTGTTGATATTTACTCAATAATTTGCCTGGAGTGAGGTCATTATCAGTCGCCGAGTTAGGAGAAGAAGAGGCCGTCGTTTCCATAGTAGCGGGATTGCTACCTAGGAGATATAAAATTTCTGGTTGACCGTTTCGCAGTAAAGTTAGTTGTTTAGGTTCAATTTTATCAATGATGGCTCCATTGGGCAAGGTTTCTCCTAATTTATATAATACCGTTTTATTATCTTCAGTGGCAATCATCGCTAATGATTCTTGAGGCACCGAGTTGTAGTAAATGCCATGCAATTTTAAATTTAACGGGGTCAATGGCGGTTTGGCGAGAGCGACGGGTATCGGTGAGGAAGGAGAAACAGTGGTTGGTTTAGGTGCGCCGAATAATTGTGCTTCGAGTAAATGGGTAATCATCAGGTCTGTCGGGGATGAAATGGGTGAATTATTTGATAAGGTGGAGGCGGGTGAAGATAGGGCCGGTAGAGTAGGCAACGCCGACTCGGTTAGCGAGTACCAAAGTTGTACGGTCTGATAGCTGATTAAGGCCGTTAGTCCAAGGTTGATGAGTGTAATCCAAAAGGGAGAGAAAATCAAACGTAATAAAATGTGGGCTAAATTATTCATGTGAAATCTCAGATTTGACAACTTTTCGAAAGTTGTCAAATCTTTCTTAGGTTCAGATTTGACAACTTTTTGAAAGTTGTCAAATCTCAGATTTGACAACTTTTCGAAAGTTGTCAAATCTTTCTTTTAGGCAGTGCTTCATTGAAAGGTGTTTATTTTCAGCAATAAGTGCTGAATTTCAACATATTGTAAATTATTTAACGTTAAACAATGAGTAAAAAATTAATAATTGCTATAGATTAAAATAAGCTAAGTTTATATTTTTAATAATTATTGATAATAAATTTTATTGAAATAAAGACAGTTATAAAATTTTTAGCGATTATAAACACAAAAGAATTGGTTATTTGAGACTATTTTTTGCATAAATTTAAGGTATTGAGGGAATGAATATATTGTATACCCTTCTAAATTTATTTTTAAGAGTTAAAAAATGATGTTACTTTCTGAAAGTGGTGTATCACTCCCACTAAGTAACTACTCAACTAAAGGCATTTTATTTTATGAACAGGAATATTTTTTTAGGCATAATAATTTACGGGATGTATGCGGTCAATAGTTTTGCGTTTGCTGAGGACAATAGTTCAGGGGAGTACTGTCACAAAGATGATGTCCCCGGAAGCATAACTGTGGTCCGCGTTGGAGCAGGTAGCGGCACAACAAGAGCAATAATATGTGAGTTTCCGGCGAGTGGTGCCACTGTCACGCTCGTTGCAATCCCAGACGACGCTAGTTCAACTTTTGTGGGTTGGGATCCCTCGGAATCCGATTCCGATTGTGCAAAGGAAAACTTCGAAATGCCGACAGGGGACCTTACTTGTACAGCGCAATTTGATAAAGTCATCGTGGAAGTCCCTGCTCCAATCTCCAGCACGGAGCTAACTTCCCCTGGCACCGCTTCGACTACTGACGACACGATAAGCCCGGCTGGCACCACTGTGACTACCACGACTACTTCAGGAGCTACTTCTAGCAGTGGTTCTGCGGTTACTTCTGGCATGACAAATACTCCGACCGGCCCAGCGGCAACTACCACAATTCCTCCTTCAGGAACTACTTCCAACAATCCTGCGGTTGCTTCTGATATGGCAGGTACTACTACTACGGGATCGGTGGCAACGACTACCACAACTCCTTCAGGTAGCACCACTTCTAGTGGCCCCACGGTCACTTCCGGTACGGCAGGTACCACTCAAGGAACTACTGCTACTGGTAATACTCAGCCAACTTCAGTTGAAACAGTGAAGGGCACCAGTACACCTACTGCCAGTACCACTGGAGGACCAGACTCTGGTACTAACGCTTCGTCTGCGGTTTCAGCAGTAGATAGTGGTGATAGTGGTAAGGGTAGCACTTCCGCCACTACCAATAGCACACCAACTCCAACTAATGGCCCCACCGCTACTGGTAGTTCTAACGGTGCTATGGTTCCCAATACTTCTTCCACTACCACCACCAGCGTCACGGAGACTCCTAGTACCAACCCGGCTAAACCCGAATCTACCACCAGTGGATCGACGACAACGACAGTTAGTCCCACTACATCAACACCGGCCACCGTAGAAGGAAGCACTAACCATTCTCCCAATGCTCCCGTCGCCGGTTCTAACGTTGGTAACACTTCGGTGACCACGACTTCTCCTCCAAATACTGGAGGCAGTAATGAAAACGATAATCAACCCAGTGGTACAGCTACTACTACCACCACGGGTGAATATGTCACTCCAGGTTCAAGCACGGTGAGCAATAATCAACCTTCAGGAAATAATGAAGTTGATTCCACTTCTCCTCAAGGTGGCACCGCAGAAACTGCTTATGGCAATGGTGATTTTATCAGTGGTCAGCCCTTTTACCCCGGCGCTACTGTGGATCCAGCTTACTATGAAGGGATGAATAGTGAGTATGTGGCGGGCAGTGGTCAATCTCCTGCTTATTATGAAACTCAACCAGTGTCTTATAATAATGCCAGTAGCACTTGGTCATCGCCGTATGCCAATGATTATGCCGACCATTGGGCGAAAGCGAATCCGAATCGTTCAACGACCTTGGACTTGGGTATCGACCCTAAACAATGGACTTTAACGCTTTATCCTTCGCGAAATAGCCAACTGGTCGACAATAAAGATGGCACGTTGACTTATACCGCTAACTCTAATTTTAAAGGAGTAGATACGTTTAGCTATTCGATGGCGGATAGTTCGGGTCAAACTTCTGTTTATATCGTAAAAATTCAAGTGAGTGCGGATTACGCCGGCTATGATTATTGGGATTTTACCAAAGATACCAGTGGCAGTGACTACTCCGGCAATCATGGGAATACTATCTATAATGCTTGGCCACCGGCCACCGCTTGTGACTTGATTTATGCCGTTAATGACCAGGGAGTCAGCGATTCTCAATTGTTATATATCGACCCTAATCAGAAAACTACTCAGGCTTTCGGCCCTATATTAAACGGGTATGATATAGAAGGTCTGGAAATCAGTCCGTATAATAACCGACTCTATGCTGTGTCGAGTGCTAGTGCGCCTAAAGACCGAAGAGGCCAGTTATATGTGGTTGACCCCAACAACGCCGAATTAACGGTGATTGGGAAGACCGGCTTTGATGATATTAATGCGTTGGCTTTCCGTTATGACGGCACCTTGTGGGGCTGGGCGGCAGGTAAAGGCATTGTGCAGATTGATCCAGAAACGGCACGCAGTTATGTTCGAGTACCATTTAAACGCATCAATGCGGAAGGATTGGCGTGGACTTCGGATGGCAGATATTTATATGCCAGTGAGGGCTCTGATTTATGGTGGTGGCACTATGGTGATGCTTCTGAAGTCAGTAAGAAATGCCAAAATTTGCCAGGCGAAGTCGAGGCGCTCGAAACCCTGGGGAGTGGCATGTTGATGTTTGCCATTGACCAAGATGATGGTCATAAAATTTATGTCTATGACCCTTGGGATTGCAAAATTGTGATGGATCGTTCTTTCATCAGTAACTATTCGGATATAGAAAGTTTTGCGTGGTCGACGAAATGTGAACCTCAACCCGCTCAATTGCCTGCATTGGAAAATTGGACCGGTGAGTTTAAAGATTCGGCCAAGCTAAATGATTCAGAGTGTCGTACTAAGCCGGGCTGGATTACGGTAGAAGGCAAAGTGAGCTTAACTCCTGCGACGAGTCAAGCCTTTATCAGAAGTAATTGGCAAGTGGTCAATTTATCGTCGGATGAATCTGCTCCAGAAGTTGGGGATGGACAACCGGCGTGCCCAAATGCTCCCGCACCGTTTAATATAGATTGCGTTAGTCCGCATTATAATTCGGAAATTATTTCGGATAACTTTAATTTCAAAGTCATGGCTTGGTGGCCGGGTAAGCCTTCAAAAGCTAATGTGGATATGGATACGATATTAGGTACCTATGTGAGTATAGATATTCTTGATTTAAAAGGTAATTCTATTGCTGGAACGTCTAAACTTAGTAGAACTTTATGGTGGATAGAAAGTTTATGCGATGGCTCTAATGATAAACCGGCGAAGACTCCAAAGGTTACCAAAATTGAGGTCGTTGAGCCTGAGGATGTCAATATAGATTCCCGTGAGGATAAGGATAGTCCTTTTACCAACGAGCCGTTGGAGAGTTCGAAAGGTGGTGCAGGTGCTGCTGAAACGGAAGTGGCCGCTGAGGTTGTTGGTGAAGAGTCTAAAGATTCCAAAGAGCCAACGGCAAAAGATGAAAATACTGACCAAGCTGCTAAAGATAACACTAAACCAGCAAAGGTCAACTCGGATAAATCATCGACTACGGCTAAAGATAAAGCAGCTAAAGACAAAGTAGCTAAAGACAAAGCGGCTAAAGACAAGGCCGCTAAGGATAAAGCGGCTAAGGATAAAGCGGCTAAAGAGACTAAGAAGGATCAACCGGCCGCCCAGGTGAAAGAAGATAAAGCGGACCAAGCTACGGTCAGTGATAAGTCTCCAGAGGATAAGGAGGATAAGGTCAATAGCGATAAAGCTGATAACTCGGCTAAAGGGGATTCCTCCAATAAAGAGGATAACTCGGCGAAGGCTGATAATCAGGTAGATGATTACGCTAAATCGGAGAAGGATTCGGCTAAGGATGCTAAGACTGATAATGCTGCTAAAGCTGACCAAGCCGATAAAGTAGATAAGACTGATAAGGCTGACAATACCGATAAGGTAGAGAAAACCGATAAGACCGACAAAGCTGATAGTGATTCCGCTAAGTCAAATGAAAAGGCTTCCTCTACTGACGAATCTACGGATAAGATTACCGAAGTCGATAAAGCCAAGGAAGATAAATCGACTGAGGAAGATAAATCGACTAAGGAAGATAAATCGACTGAGGAAGATAAATCGGCTAAGGAAGATAAATCGACTGGGGAAGATAAATCGACTAAGGAAGATAAATCGGCTACCGATAAATCTAAGTCTGATTCCGCGGATAAACGTGATGAGGGGAAAAATTAGGTGGGTAGCCCCGTTGCCGTTGGAGTCCGGAATTTATTCCGTTTCCGTACTCCCGTTGGAGTCCGGAATTTATTCCGTTTCCGTACTCCCGTTGAAGTCCGGAATTTATTCCGTTTCCGTACTCCCGTTGGAGTCCGGAATTTATTCCGTTTCCGTACTCCCGTTGGAGTCCGGAATTTATTCCGTTTCCGTACTCCAAACCAACGGAATAAATTCCGGACTCCAACTTCGCTACGGAATAAATTCCGGACTCCAACTTCGCTACGGAATAAATTCCGGACTCCAACT
>DZAL01000031.1:0-14803 GCA_022729575.1 Thiomargarita sp. | reverse complement strand
TCATTCCGGACTCCAACTTCGCCGTATCTCTTCTCTTAATTCTTAGTTTTTAACATCCGATTATATTGAGTCGCCCACTGTGAAAAAGCCGATTCTTCCAGCGGGGTTGAGTAAAAATAGCCTTGTGCCCAATCACATCCATGATCTCGTAAAAAATCACGTTGCTCTACCGTCTCCACGCCTTCCGCTACCACGATTAAACCCAACGCATGAGCCATATCAATGGTGGCCACAATAATTGCCGCATCTTTAGGGGCTGAAGTAATTCCTTGAATAAACGATTTGTCAATTTTTAACGCATCGGCGGGGAACCGTTTCAGATAGTTTAACGAAGCGTAACCGGTGCCAAAATCGTCAATGGTCACACGAATGCCTCTCTGTTTAAACTGTTTGAGCATCTTGACGGCTGAGTCGGTGTCCTCCAATAATAACGTTTCAGTGATTTCTAATTCCAAACATTCTGGCGCTAATCCAGTCAGCGCTAAACATTCGTCGACAAAGTCATTTAAACGTTTATAACGAAACTGCTGCGCGGACACATTGACGGCAATATGTTCTAACACTAAACCGGCATTTAACCAGGCTTTCAATTGAGTACATGCGGTTTTCAAAATCCACTCCCCTAGCGTGACGATAATACCCGTATCTTCTAGTACCGGAATAAAATCGGCAGGGAGGATTAAGCCATTCTGTGGATGACAAAGACGAATTAACGCCTCGGCACCAACCAACTCACCGGCCACTAAATCCATTTGTGGCTGATAAAACAGCACAAAATTATTTTTCTCCATCGCCTGATGTAAATCCATTTCAATTTGTAGCCTGGAAACCGCTTGCGTGTGCATTTCCCGCTGAAAGACCGCATAACAAGATTTACCCATAGTTTTGGCTTTATACATAGCCGTATCCACGTCACGTAATAAATCTATATGGGCGGTTTCTTGATGAGTGCTATAAGCAATGCCAATACTGGCAGAAGTGATGATTTCATAGCCATCTAAACTAAATGGTTGCGCCACGGTGTCATTAATCGTTTTGGCCAAACGGATGGCTTCGTTGAGGTCTTGCAAGTCATCGAGCAAAATCAAAAATTCGTCGCCGCCGGAACGCGCTAAAATAGCTTCTTTTTTTAAACAACTGCGTAAGCGTTGAGCAATTTCCATCAATAGCCAATCTCCCATATCATGTCCTAAACTGGCATTGATCACCCGAAATCGATCCAAGTCGATAAACAAGAGCGCAACATGGTAATTCTTACGTCGTTGTACCTGATTCGTGGCGCGTTCTAAATATTCCATGAAGGATTGACGATTGGGTAAACCAGTGAGGTAATCGAGTAAATCGTGGTCGTTAATTCGCTTCTCGGCCAACGATTTTCGCGCTTTCGCATCACGTCCCTCTAGCAATAATACTTGGTTACCATGGATTCGCATCGGTTTCAGTGAACAATTTAACGCAATGACTTGGCCTGCTTCACCTTGTACTTCTAGGTCATAATGTAGCCACTCTCCTTTAGCACATCTGGCAATCGCTATTTTTAGTTTTGCTAGATATTTAGAAGAGACCAAAACCCATGGCGTTTCCCAGATAGGTTTACCAATCATCTCTTCACGTTTCGCGCCCCAAAAAATCAAAGCGGTTTGGTTAATTTCTATAATTGTCCCTTGCGGATCCATTAATCCAATAAATTCACAGGCATTCTCAACAATCGCATGGAATTTTTGCTCGGCTTGTTGTAAACTGAGTAATTGTGATAAATATCGAATGGCGCGTTCCAATTGTGGCAAACTTAATTGCTCTTTATTCAAAATATCAATTTTGTCTAACCAATCATTACTGACCGTCTCACCATGTTTGGTTAATAAGATTGTCGGAACCGTAATGAATGGATATAATTGCACCAAAAATTTTTGTTGTTCAATGTGTTTAGGATAATAGCCAATTAAACATACATGGTAATTATTTTTTCGAATTAATTTGAATGCGCTATCATAATTGGGGGCCCAATCCGTATTAAATTTTACACTTCGCTCATCTAATACGCGCCGAATTTTTAAATAATCTTGAGCATCTTCTTCTATGAGTAATAATCGTTCTGTTGTCATTTAAATTCCTGAAAATATATTACATTTATGCACAACCACCGGTAGTCCCTCCAAGATCATGGAGGTCTTGGTAATCCATGCCAGCTACTGGCGAGATTAACACCCAGGTGCTGGATTGGCTAAACCTGATAAGTGCTAAGTTTCCTAAACCTTTGAGGTTTAGGAAACTTGGAAACTTGGAAACTCATTGAATTTAATGACCTCCATTAATTTGGAGGGATTACCACCCCCTACCCTCCTTAGCAAGGAGGGGAGTATGCGCTAATTGAGTTGGCCTGGTCGACTCCCCTCCTTAACAAGGAGGGGCAGGGGGTGGTTGAATTAACCACCTCAATTTATGAACACACTGTTACCCCTATTTAAACCACGTTACTGGCCATTATGGCTCGGGATTGGCATACTCTGGTCTTTGACTCGCTTACCTTATCGTTGGCAATTGACCGTAGGACGACAATTAGGTCGACTTACCTATTACCTGGCTCGCCGTCGTCGTCACATTGCTCAAATTAATCTTCAGTTATGTTTCCCGGAATTAAACCCGCAACAACTGCAAAACCTCCTTCATCGCCATTTTGAATCGTTAGGCATGAATTTGTTCGAAATGTTAAGTGCTTGGTGGCAAAAGGATAGTTTCTTTACCTGGTTATGGGAAATAGAAGGATTAGAGCATTTACAGACTGCTTTGGCTAAAGGTAATGGGGTTATTCTATTTGGTGGCCATTTTAGTGCTTTTGAAATTGGTGCCCGCTTTCTCATTCAAAAAACCCAGATTCATACTGTTTATCGCCCTCATGAAAATCCTGTTATCGATTATTTTTTCAAAAACAGTCGTGAAAAACATGTAGAAAAAGTCATTCAACGAAATGATGTTAAAGAAATATTACGTAGTTTAAAACATAACAAAATTTTGTGGTATGCTATCGATCAAAATTATGGGCATAAATATAGCGTATTTGCCCCTTTTTTTGGAATTTTAGCGGCCACCAATACCGCTACTTCTCGCCTAGCTCGAGTCTCTAAAGCAGTAGTTGTGCCATTTTTTACGCAACGATTGGATCATTACCGAGGCCAATATAAAATTATCTTTTTACCACCGCTCAAAGATTTTCCCAGTGACGATCTATTGCAAGATGCCGCACGGTTAAATCAACTCATTGAAGATCAAGTCCGTCAAATGCCAGAACAATATTTTTGGGTGCATCGACGTTTTAAAGACCGGCCCCCCGGCGAAACTGAGCTCTATCATAATCTTAAACGGTGAAAATACACCCAAATACGAAATTACCAACTCACTTTACGCACCGAATCGCCAAAATGCGTAAGATGAGTTACCAGAATCCACGCAACCATTTTGGCAACGGACCGCGTTGGAGTCCAAAGCTTCAGCTTTGGCAACGCCGTCATACCTTGGCCAGTCTCGTCCAAATCTGAAGGTTTGGACTCCAACGCGGCTTAACTTATGGCGGTGATGCTTTAGCCTCTACTCCAATTCATACACGAAATTAAGGTAATTCAAGCAGGTATTAACGCCATGGTAGCAAAAATAGAAATCAATGTGGTGATGCGGAATGAGATTGCACAACGGCGACAGATGGAAGGAGAATGGCGAATAGCGAAAGAGCAAGCAGAAAAGGCCAATTTCCCAAGCTATTCTAGTGAAAACTTTAGAAAAATGGTTACGGGCCCCCCGAAATCTTGAGGCCACCAATGGAATAATCCCCCCGGTGGTCAAAGAGGGGATAGGGAGAGTCAAAGACTTGGGGAAGGAACATAATTTAGATTGATTTAACCTACTACCAAAGAGAATTATTGATTTCTTCAAAATCGCTACTCATACTCTCACTCTGGTCATCAGTGACTTCGGTTTGAGGAAATGAAAGTTGTTCAAATGAAGCAATCGGGGTACAAATATAACCATGGTTTGCTTCGAAACATGGATCTGGTGAATGATTATATTCAGTGGGAGAGACTCTATTATCCAGTTTAACAATCATCGCCATCACTGACTCGGTAGTCACACTCAGGGCCACCATTATAATAAGAATCACTCCTAACAACAATTTATTACCTGTCATAACTCGCTCCTTTTTAAAGTTGCGCAAACTGGCAAACTAAAGTTTGCTATTCTGTTTCATAAATTCTTTATCAATTTTAATCATTAGATTAATTGAGAATAATAATATTGATTAAGCAAATATTACACCAACTATTGATAAATTCTTTGAATAGTTTGAAGGTGAGGCTATCCGTTTAGTTTTATTAACCAGTGGTGGCCACGAGATTGCCCTTATGAAGTAGTATCATTAGAGAATAAGTTATTGTATATTTATTTCAAATTAGTTATCATTCACCTTACGCACGGTTAACTCACACTGCCATTAAGTTAAGCCATGTTGGAGTCCAAAGCTTCAGCTTTGGACGAGACTGGTTAAGGTAAGACGGCGTTGCCAAAGCTGAAGCTTTGGACTCCAACGCCGTAACTTTCCTTCTCGTTCCCCGCCGAGCGTGGGGAACGAGAAATTATAATATGTTCTCCCATTTTATTTTAATTATCTTCAAATAGAGGAAATGATCATCATGTCAACCGATAAAGACAAAAAAAGTGCGGCCGGTAGTACTGGTCTCCGTGGCCAGACCGCAGGTCAAACCAGCATTAGTACGGTAGGAAAACAAGGTAAAGGTCTTACTTATCGTGGCTATCAAATCGGCGATTTAGCCGAAAATTGTATTTTTGAAGAGGTCGCTTATCTGTTACTCTATGGTAAGTTACCTACCCAAACCGAGTTAAATGCTTACCAAATCCGCTTACAACGAATGCGTACCCTACCAAACGCGCTCACCGAAGTGTTAGAACGAATCCCGGCCACGGCTCATCCAATGGATGTGATGCGGACTGGTTGCTCAATGTTAGGCGTGTTGGAACCAGAAAGAGACTTTAGTCAACAATACGACATCGCCGACCGCTTACTGTCCGTGTTACCTGCCATTTTGTGCTATTGGTATCGTTACACTTTAGACGGCACTCGAATTAGTACCAACACCGATATGGAAGACCTTGCCGGCCACTTCCTTCACATGCTTCACACCCCCAATGAAGAGAAACAGCACAACAGTTTCCGGCAATGTATGAATGCCTCTCTTATTCTTTATGCCGAGCATGAATTTAACGCCTCCACCTTTGCCTGTCGCGTCTGCGCCGCCACGCTCTCGGATTTCTATTCGGCCATCACCGCCGGCATTGGCACTTTACGCGGAACTTTACATGGTGGAGCCAATGAAGCTGCCATGGAATTGATTGAAAAATTAGAGCGTTATAAGACTTTAGACGAAGCGAAACAAGCGGTGCTGGAAATGTTAGCCCACAAGCAAAAAATTATGGGCTTTGGTCATGCCGTTTACACCACCTCTGATCCACGTAATCCAGTGATTAAATCCTGGTCCAAACGCCTGTCGGAATTTGCCGGTGATGCCAGACACTATTACCAAATTTCCGAAATGGTAGAAACGGTTTTATGGGACGAGAAAAAATTGTTCCCCAACCTCGATTTCTACAGTGCCAGTGCTTATCACTTCATGGGAATCCCCACCCCCTTATTCACGCCCATTTTCGTCATGGCACGAGTGAGCGGTTGGGCCGCCCATGTGATCGAGCAACGCGCTAACAATAAATTAATTCGTCCCAGTGCCGATTATATTGGTGAAGAGCCACGAGCATTGGTACCATTAGCGCAACGCTAATCATTGAATTGACCTAACCAACTATTATAATTTATAAAAAGAAATTACCAAGGAAGATAGCTGGAGGAGAAGGTTCTACTAAATGCTCATACCGATACTACAAAGGAAATATTCTAATGTCCAGCATTGATATTCGTGATACTAAAAGACCTAACCCCGACCAAGTGTTGGTCGATATTGCTGACTACATCACCTCTTACGCGGTCACCAGCCGAGAAGCGTTGCACACCGCACGTTATTGCCTGATGGATACTTTAGGTTGTGGATTATTAGCGTTAAATTATCCCGCTTGTACTAAATTGCTAGGCCCCATGGTCCCAGGTGCCACCATGCCAGGAGGTGTGCGAGTACCCGGCATGTCTTACGAGCTAGACCCAGTGCAAGGCGCGTTCAACATTGGTGCCATGATTCGTTGGTTGGATTTCAATGACACCTGGTTAGCCGCTGAATGGGGACATCCTTCCGATAATTTGGGCGGCATTTTAGCTATCGCCGACTATTTAAGTCGAAACGCCGTCGCCACCGGCAAACCACCACTCACGATGAAAGAGGTCCTAATTGGCATGATTAAAGCACATGAAATTCAAGGCGTAATCGCGTTGGAAAATGGCTTTAATCGCGTTGGGTTAGACCATGTGCTATTAGTCCGAGTCGCTACCACGGCGGTGGTCACTGGTATGTTGGGCGGCACCAAACAAGACGTGATTAGCGCAGTCTCCAATGCCTGGATTGATGGCGGCGCGTTACGCACTTATCGTCATGCCCCCAATACCGGCTCCCGCAAAAGTTGGGCCGCCGGCGATGCCACCAGCCGTGGAGTACGATTAGCGTTGACCGCTATGCGTGGTGAAATGGGGTATCCTTCCGCACTGACCGCCAAAACTTGGGGCTTCTATGAGGTCTTATTTAAAGGCCAGGCTTTCAAGTTTACACAACCGTATGGCACTTATGTCATGGAAAATGTGCTCTTCAAGATTTCCTTCCCCGCGGAATTTCACTCACAAACCGCCTGCGAAGCCGCGGTGAAGTTACATTCTCAAGTCAAAGACCGTTTGAGCGACATTGTCAAAATTGTCATTGAAACGCAAGAATCTGGAGTACGCATCATTGATAAAACGGGTCCCCTCAACAATCCCGCCGATCGTGACCATTGTATTCAATACATGGTAGCCGTGCCTCTGGTTAAAGGTAACTTAACGGCGGAAGATTACGAGGATCACGTTGCCGCCGATCCACGCTTTGATGAATTGCGCAGTAAGATGGAAGTGGTAGAGAACAAACAATTCACTCAGGATTATTTAGACCCCGCTAAACGCTCGATTGGTAATTCCGTACAAGTGTTTTTCAAAGATGGTAGCCAAACCGAAAAAGTGGCGGTAGAATATCCGATTGGCCACCGTCGTCGTCGAGCCGAAGGTATTCCAGTATTACAAGCCAAATTTGAACGTAATCTGGCCACCCGCTTATCTCCCAAGAATTGCGCTAAATTAGTAGAAATCTGTGCCGAGCAAAGTCGCTTGGAAAATACTCCGGTCAATGAATTTATGGAGTTAATGGTGATTTAACCTAACTAACTCTTAAAGCCGGTTTGAAATCTTTAAGAAAGAGGTTAACCAACTCGGTGTGCAACACCTCTTTTAGTGCATGAATTGGAGTAGAGGCTTTAGCCGCACTGCCATTAAGTTAAGGAATCCCGCGGTCAGGTTTTAACCTTGAAGGTCTGGTTTTAGACCTTCAAGGTTTTTTTGGCCGGCTTAACTTAATGGCAGTGCGGCTAAAGCCTCTACTCCAACGTTTTTAATGGCGGTTTCAGCGGTTTCCCACATTAAAACAGATGTTGCACACCAGGTAGAATGTTTAAGATTTAGGAACGTTACCCCCTGTATTTTAATACTTCCATTAGTTGATGGGGACTACCAAAAATTTCACGCAAAGGTACCAAGTTTATATATAGTAAAATCCCTTTGAACCTGTACTATTCCATCTGGAGTGCAATAAGAATTATTGCGCCTGGCGGCGCGTAGCGGCGCAATAATTCTTATTGCACTCCAGAGGGTACGTACAATTTTATATGAATTTTACTATATTTGTCTTTACGACTTTGTGACTTTGTAATTTGGTGTGAGGATAATTATATGAAAAATTTAGCGACTACCATCACCCCTCTTTATCCCGATCTTGAACCTTATGCTACTCATACGCTTCCAGTTGGTCAAGGACATTTTTTATATGTAGAAGAATGTGGTAAGCCGAGTGGGATTCCTGTGGTATTTTTACATGGCGGACCTGGTGCCTATTGCAAACCCTATCATCGCTCCTTTTTTAATCCCGATATTTATCGAGTGGTACTATTTGACCAACGTGGTGCCGGACGCTCCACGCCTACAGGCGGTTTGGAACATAATACCACTTGGGATTTGTTGGCAGACTTAGAGCAACTTCGAAAATATTTAGGCATTCCAACCTGGGTAGTCTATGGTGGCTCTTGGGGCGCCACCTTGGGATTGTTGTATGCACAGCAATATCCTGAACATGTCTCCGGTTTAGTTTTACGTAGTTTATTTTTAGCCACCGAGCGGGACTTTCAGTGGACTTATCGAGATGGTGGAGTTAATCGGTTATTTCCTAAGCAATGGGGTAATTTTACTCGGCTGTTGCCAGGGGATGGACATTGGGATAATCCGTTGGCCATTTATTATGATTTACTGACGGGTAAAAATCAATCCGTAGCTTCCGCCGCGGCGTTAACTTGGAGTGCTTGGAGTGCTTGTGTAGTGAGTTATGGCGAGTTGCCTGCACTGACTGAAGTGACCGCGGAGTTATTGAATGAGGCACGGTTAGAGTGTCATTATATTTTTCATCATTGTTTTTTGAAAGAACATTCGTTGTTAGAACAGGTGGCGAAAGTGGCTGATATTCCTGCTATTTTGTTACATGGACAACGTGATTTAATGTGTCCGTTGGAGGGGCCTTATTGGTTAGAACAAAATTGGCCGGCCGCCCAGTTGCGGGTGTTACCTAATTGTGGACATTTGAATGAGCCTGAAATGATGGCAGCCGTGGTGGAAGCGTTGGATGATATGGCTAAGTTGCTGTATTAAGGTGGTATAGTATAATTTATAATTATATTAACCACCCCCAACCCCTCCTTGTTAAGGAGGGGAGTGGACTACCCCTAACCCCTCTTTGGTAAAGGAGGTTAGGAGGAGGTATCGAAAATGGCTCGATAAATCATTCCTTCCATTGACCAATCCACATATTTTCCCACGTCTTTGAGAGTACAAACTTCCACATAAGTATGTTCCGTATCGGCTGCCACCCCAAAAGTTTTTCCAGAGCGGGCCAGGTCCTTCGCATAGGCCATTTCGGCGGCGGTCAATTCTACGGCATAGGCCTGGGCATAATGAGTCGACCAAGTGGCGACCAATTGTTTAGCCCCCAAATCGCGAAAACGTTCAGAGTTAATTTTGAGGCTAGTTTCTTCACGTAATTCATTACTGGCTAACACCAATGAATTTTCTTGGCCACTAAAACTGGAACCGCCGGGCAATTCATGTACAAAACCGTCGGCAGTTCGCGCCGGTGCCCTAAATTCTTTGACCAGTACAATTTCACTGTCAAACAAGTTAGTAGGATGTTTCCAGTAGGGGACGACTACTGAAATATCGGGACGAGTGAGAATAAATTCATTGCTCTTAATTCGATGTTCGGCGGCAATCCAAACTCGGACGTGTAACGCATAAGAAAATACTAAGTTCACCCGGTGAATAATAAATGACCACAACACTTGAGCATCCACTAAGTGATTGCCGGCTTGACGTTGCGTTTGATACCAGGCTTGAAATTGCAGTGTGCTCCAAATGTTTAAGGGGACATATCGTTCTCCTGCGGTTCTCATTCTTATGCTACTTGGACCACGGGTCAGAGTCGTGTTAAGATAGGTTAACACTTCCTTGGTTAAAGCGGTTAAGGTATTGGTTGGTTGCCGAGTCGTTGCTTTAGTATATAGCCAATCTAAATAGTCAATATTATCAGCGTTATCCGGTCTGCCATAGAACAATTTTCCTGATTCGACATATTTTCCAAATTCGATATTGGTGGTTAAGCCTTTAAGGGAAGTTTTCATATCTCTGGGGACCCAGGTGAAGAGAATATCAGCCAAATCCAAATGTTGTTTTTCCCATTCCACTTGTTCCCTATAATGGTATGTCATCTGGTCCCGTGGTTCTGGAATAAAAATAACCAAATCTAATTCGCTACCGGTCTCTTTGTAAGCATTAGCGATGGCAGTTAGTGCTTCAGGTCGCCACGAGGTAATATCTCCTTCTCTAGGGGTAGGACCGACTAAAAAAATGGATGCGCTGTAAGTGCTTGGAGCTTCTTCGTAAGCGTAAATTTCGGTTATCATAAATGATGACAATAAAGTTGAAAGCCGAAAAGTCTTGAAGACTTTTCGGGTCTGCGCTGAATCAAGTTAAGACCCTAAAGGTCTGGTTTTCGCGAATCAGTACGGAAGCAGAAATTTTCTCCTATTTTCTTTCGCCCCTCTCCCTTTGGGAGAGGGGCCGGGGGTGAGGGAAAATACCGCAGAATTCTGCTTCAGTACTTAAATTTAAAGGTTAAGTTTTAATCTAATTGCCAATTCCCCAAATCCGCATTGATACCATTTCCACCAGATTGGCCATCGGCACCGTATGACCATACTTCAAATTCTCCATGTTCACCAGGACTTAGGTAATTGTAAGGAAATTCCCAAGGGTCTTTCGGTAAACGGTCTAAATAACCACCTTCTTTCCATTGACGAGGCTCTGGCATTCCGGTCGGTTTATTGACCAGTGCTTCTAAGCCTTGGTCGGTGCTAGGATAAGTATAATTATCTAATTTATAGAGCTTAAGTGCCGCTTCGATATTTCGCAAATCATGTTTCACTTTGAGCAAACGGGCTTCATCCGGTCGTCCCATAATTTGCGGCACGATTAACGCGGCTAAGATGCTTAAAATCACTACGACTACCATCACTTCAATGAGAGTAAAGCCTTGAACGAAGGAGCGGGGTGGTATTTTCATATTATCATTTACGTGTTATTATTCACCTGATGCACGGTTAACTCAACCACCCCCAATCTCTCCTGGCCAAGGCAGCAATGCCATTAAGTTAAGCCGCGTTGGAGTCCAAAGCTTCAGCTTTGGACAAGACTACTCAAGGTAAGACGGCGTTGCCAAATCTGAAGGTTTGGACTCCAACGCCGTAATCTCCCCTGCGAGGCCGGTGGTGCTTACTCCCCTCCTTACCAAGGAGAGGTTGGGGGTGGTTGAGTTAACCGTGTGTAAAATGAGTTATTATTTACATACACAATCAAGTAACCATGAGGGGAACCAAGTGCGACTGAGGAGATATACGAGCAATAATAGAACGGCACCACCATAGAAGGTGAACAAGGTAAGAGAAAACATGGTACTAAAAATCGTTTCTCCTGAGCGTTGAAACCGTAGTGTATTTAAACTAAACAATTCGGTATCATCAGTCATGCGATTTTGCACTACCCACGCATATAATTTACGGTAAAGTCGTTCATGTTGTAAAAAATAGCTGTCTAAAAACCAAAACAGTATCACTGGAATCAGGACAAAATGAGTGGCATTCAGATCTGATTTGTAAGAAAAAATGACCGCAATCAAAGTGATAGCCCATCCTTTAATCAAAAAGGAGGTGGTCGCCATACGCTTGATGATTTCTTGGATTAAGTCCATTTCTTTAAGCATGGTGGATCGACGAATTTCAAACGATTTACTTTTGTCTTCCAACAGGGTGTCTGGTTTATCTTGCATATATATTACCTCCACGGGGTTAAACTCAATATTCAGAATTTAGATTGGTCAAATAATTCCAGAGTTGTCAACTCTTCGAGAGTTGGCAAAGTTCCAAATTTATATTAGAATACCAAAAAACGAAGATTGATACAATGATACCCTTTATAAAAATCAGATAATTTTGAGTGTTTGACGCTAAATTAGGTTATAATCTTTAATGATTATTAAAATTTTATAAACTTTGCCATTCTAAAAGATTAGCCGTTTAACCTAAAAAATTATAACTTTCATGCAATTATTGACTATTGGTTTAAATTATACCACAGCACCTATTGATATACGTGAACGAGTCAATTTTTCGCCAGAGCAATTAAAACACGCCTTGCGTAATCTGATTGAACGTGAATTAGTGAAAGAAGTAGTAATTATTTCTACCTGCAATCGTACTGAATTATATTGCCATTTGGAAAATGATACCAGTCATATTATCATTCATTGGTTAAGTCATTATCACAACGTCCCCCTGGAAGCCTTGGAACAGTATTTATATACTTACCACCATGAAAAAGCGGTTCGTCATCTCATGCGAGTAGCGTGCGGTTTAGATTCGATGATTCTGGGCGAGCCACAAATTTTTGGACAATTGAAAACGGCTTATCATATAGCGCGACAAGAAAATACGGCTGGACAGTTATTGATTAAATTGTTTGAACATAGTTTTACCGTAGCCAAACAAGTGAGGACCGATACGGCCATTGGTTCCAGTCCGGTTTCTGTAGCTTTTGCGGCGGTGCGATTAGCACAACAAATTTTTGGTGATTTGAGCAGTGCGACGGCTTTATTGATTGGCGCGGGGGAAACTATTGAATTAGCGGCCCGACATCTGCATGAAAATAATTTAAAACGAATGATCGTGGCTAATCGCACGGTGGAGCGGGCGCGACAATTGGCCAAGGAGTTTGCCGGTTATGCGATCACTTTGCCAGAGATTGCGCAACATCTCGCCGAGGCCGATATTGTTATTTCTGCTACCGCCAGTCCTACTTATCTGCTCACCCAAGCGGAGGTCAAACAGGTGATAAAAATTCGCAAACATCGTCCGATGTTTATGGTGGACATTGCGGTGCCGCGTGATATTGAGCCGGCGGTGGGAGAATTAGAAGATGTGTATTTGTATAGCGTCGATGATTTAAACGAGGTCATTCAAGAGAATTTACGCACTCGTCAACAGGCGGCGTTGCAAGCCGAAGAAATTATTGATACTCAAGTTCGACATTTCCTGGGGTGGTGGAATTCGCTAGATACCGTAGAAATGATTTGTTCAATTCGGGACCGGGCCCAACAAACCCGCCAAATTCTAGTGATCAAAGCTAAACGGATGCTGGAAAATGGCAAATCTCCAGCGGAAGTCATTGATTACCTCGCACACACGCTCACTAACACGCTGATGCACATTCCATGTGCTCAACTGCGCCAAGCCAGTTATGATGGACGAGACGATTTAGTGGTAGCAGCGCGTCACTTATTCAGTCTCAATGAGGAAAACGACTGAATGGATTATCCACTTATTTTACACATAAGTACTGAAGCAGAAATTTTCTCCTATTTTCTTTCGCCCCTCTCCCTCTGGGAGAGGGGTCGGGGGTGAGGGGAAAATACCGCAGAATTTCTGCTTCAGTACTTAGTTACTCAACCACCTACCCCTCCTTGGTAATGACCACAGAGACTTTCTCAACTAAAACTTTATGAAAGATTCTATTCGTACCAAATTAGAAAACTTAAGCGACCGTTTAGAGGAGCTTAACGCATTACTGGCAGATTCGACGGTAATTACCAATCAAGAACAATTTCGCAATTGTTCCAAAGAATATGCTGAAATTAAACCCGTGGTGGAATGTTTTCAACAATACCTTAAAAATTTGGACACGATAACCAGTGCCAAAGAGATGTTACACGACGAAGACTCGGAATTACGGACCATGGCGCAAGAAGAGTTGGCACAGGCACAAGCCAATAATGAGCGTTTAGTAGCCGAATTGCAACTACTGTTGTTACCGCAAGACCCTGACGATGATAGCAATACCTTTTTAGAAGTTCGAGCGGGCACCGGAGGAGATGAAGCGGCGCTGTTTGCGGGTGATTTAACCCGGATGTATACTCGATATGCGGAACAACAGGGTTGGCAAGTTGAAATTCTCAGCCACAATTCTGGTGAGCATGGTGGTTATAAAGAAATTATCATGCGAATCAGTGGGCCAAATGTGTATTCGCAATTTAAGTTTGAATCAGGAGGGCATCGAGTGCAACGAGTCCCTGAAACTGAAGCTCAGGGGCGCGTCCATACCTCAACTTGTACGGTAGCGGTGTTACCAGAAGTGAAAGCCATTGATGAAATTCAGATTAATCCGGCGGATTTAAGGATAGACACTTATCGCGCTTCTGGGGCGGGCGGACAACATGTTAATAAAACTGAATCGGCGATTCGCATCACTCACGTCCCTAGTGGTATTGTGGTGGAATGTCAAGATGAACGTTCGCAACATAAAAATCGGGCGCGGGCGATGTCGTTGTTACAATCACGGTTACTTAAAGCCGAGCGCAATCGACAAGAAGCGGAACAAGCGGCGACTCGTCGTGGTTTAGTGGGGAGTGGAGACCGCTCGGAACGAATCCGTACTTATAATTTTAAAGACCAACGGGTGACTGACCATCGGGTTAATTTGACGTTATATAAATTAGATGAAGTGTTAACCGGACGCTTAGAATATTTGATTGAACCGTTAAGACGGGAGCATCAGATGGAGCAGTTGGCGAATTTGGGAGAATGATGGGCTACACCCAACCACCCCCAACCTCACGGCGTTGGAGTCCAAAGCTTCAGCTTTGGCAACGCCGTCTTACCTTTATCTCGTTCCCACGCGCCAACGTGGGAATGCAGTGGGCAATGCGCCAGCGTTGCGGGAAAGGGACGCTGGCGCGTCCAGACGGCATTCCCACGCAGGCGCGTGGGAACGAGAAATTCCCACACCACACCAGATTTGACAACTTTTTGAAAGTTGTCAAATCTAAATTTTTTCTCGTTCCCACGCGCCAACGTGGGAATGCAGTGGGCAATGCGCCAGCGTTGCGGGAAAGGGACGCTGGCGCGT
>DZAL01000335.1 GCA_022729575.1 Thiomargarita sp. | reverse complement strand
GGGGGAGAGGGGAGAGGGGGAGAGGGAGTTCTCCGCAGTGAGGAATTACCGGCATCTTTTCTCCCCCTCGCCCTTTGGGAGAGGGGGCCGGGGGGGGAGGGGACTTTTTCGTTAAAGTTTCAGGCAAGTACAAGGTGAACACGCTACCTTTACCCTCCTCACTGGTGACTTTCAATTCCCCACCCAATAATCTGGACAGTTGACGGGAAATGGACAGCCCCAATCCCGTACCTCCATATTTTCTACTCGTCGTCCCATCCACTTGTTGAAAGGCTTCAAAAATGACCAGGCGTTTGTCTTCAGGAATCCCGATGCCCGTATCAGTCACCCGGATAGCCACGGTTTTAGCCGGTGTCAAACCATAAACCGTCACTTCGTCACGCGGCTGAGGACGTTCTATACTCAAGGTGACGGTGCCCTGATGAGTAAATTTAAAGGCGTTCGACAACAGGTTGTTAATGATTTGTTTAACCCGTTGCCCATCCGTATGTAATGCCGGCGGCAGATGGTTTGCCACGGTGAGGTCAAAAGCTAGTTTCTTCTCCTCGGCAACGTGACGGAATTTTTGTTCTAACCCTTTCACCAACTCGGCGAGGGACACTTCTTCGATAATCGCTTCCACCTTGCCCGCCTCAATTTTCGATAAATCTAAGATGTCATTGATGAGATTGAGTAAATCCGCACCCGCACTGTGAATGGTCTGCGCATACTCCACTTGTTTGGTGGTCAGGTTGCTATCTTTGTTATCGGCGAGTAATTGGGCTAGAATCAACAGACTATTCAGAGGAGTACGCAATTCGTGCGACATATTGGCCAGAAATTCTGATTTATATTTACTCGCCAATTCTAATTCCTTAGCTTTCATTTCAATGGCTACCCGCGCTGTTTCCATGTCGGCTTGGGTCTTCTCCAACAACGTATTTTTGTTACGGATGTCATCCTTTTGCCGTTCCAAATCACGAGTCCGATGTTCGAGTTCATCATTAGTTTGCCGCAATTCTTCTTGTTGCGCCTGTAATTCTTCCGACTGCGTTTGTAACGTGGCATTGATTTGTTGCATTTCGGCTTGACGGGCTTGCAATTCTTGGGCTTGCTGCTGACTTTGGGTCAACAACTCTTTCATGCGAGTGCGTGATTCCGCGGTATTCACGGCAATACCGATATTTGGCACCGCCTGCTTGAGAAATTCTTGTTGGGTGTCGGGCAACGGGTTATATGAACCTAGTTCAATCACGCCTTTGAGGACATTTTCATAAAGGACTGGCAGAATGGTCACGTAACGAGGCACTGCTTGTGACAGACTGGAAGCCGTAATATAGGTGTATTCTTCGGGGGAGTGGATGTAAGTAATCGCTTTCCGGGTCAAGGCCACTTCGCCGATTAAACCTTCTCCTAGCAAAAACTGGTTGGGCACTCCGCTACGAGGCACATAAGCGTAACTGGCTACCGCTTGTAAATAGGATTTGGCTTCAGCGTCTGCCGTCAGTTTGAGTAAATAGAAGAGTCCTACTTTAGCTTCTAAGTAAGTGGTGAGGAAAGAAATGATATTCTTCGTTAATGGCATGACCTCTTGGTCGCCACTGAGACGTTCGTTAAGTTGTGCCAAGCCCGCTTTTAGCCAATCTTGTTCGGTATTTTTCGCAGTCATCTCGCGTAACATGCGGGTCATGTGCAAGAGGGCTTGGTTTAACTGGTCTTGTTCGGAAAGCATTTTGATTTCTTTGGAATAGTCGCCGACGGCAATGGCTTTGGCTTGTTCTATTGTTGCTTTAGTGACCTCGCGCAATTGGTGGACGGAACTAATCATTTCCGCGATTTCATCTTGATTCCGATAGCTAAATTGTTCCTCGTCTAATTTACCTTGGGCCAGCGTTTTCAACTGTTTATTCACTTGGAGTAGCGGGCTGACCAAACTTTTGCTAAAGAAGTAAATAGCTACTATCGTGAGTATCACCATGGCCACACCTAACAAGAGAGTGATGTAAATCAAACGTAGCGTTTTGGCCATTAATTCATCTCTAAGAATGTTGACAATGACCATCCAGCGCGTCCCGGTCTGACCAATTTCTATAGGGGCGCCATAAGTCATCACAGGTTTGTTTAATATATCAGACATTCTTTCTTCAAGGAGGAAAGGTTTATTCGCTAGGACGGCGTTAACATATTCTTTATCTATATTTGGGAAAGTGCTAATGTGTTTTCCTACGTTCTCGGCCTTCACATGTGAAACTGCGATTCCCATTGCAGAATAAAGGTTGGCATACGCAGCTTGAAAGCCAGGAATTTTTTGGTTCGACATCGTCTGTTGTAAAACGTGAAGGTCTAAATCTATTCCCAATATTCCCAAAAAATGTTGTTCTTTGTCGAGGATAGGCACGATCAAAGAAGTCATTAAAATCTCTTTACCCTGCACTGGATAGAAGTATGGGTTCATCACGACTTCTCGCTTGGTTCTTTTGGGTATTTGATAGTAGTCTCCAGGTCCTTCGGTGTCATAATCGACTAGAGGTTCTAAAACTCCTTTCCCATTTTCGTCTCTGGTCCAATAGGGGATAAATCGCCCCGTTTTATCGTGGCCTGGGGTGCCAACAAAGTCAGCATCTTTGCCATCAAACGCATTCGGTTCAAACACGACTCCACATCCTAGAAATCCTGGACGATGTTCAATGAACTGTTGGAGAATCGTATTGGCTTTTTTTCGTGTCAGTTCTATCTCTTTACCATGGACAACCACCGATTGAAGTACGGTAGCTAAAGCTCTCGCTTCATCCAATGGAACTTCAATATAGCTTTTAATGACATTGGCATAGCGATAAGCGGTTTCTTCCACCAGGCTACTCGCATGGTGTTCCGCCATTTGGTAGGTACTCAAACCCATATTTACCGAAATGATAACTATGGCAGTGGTCACCAGTAAGGAGGCAGAAACAATCAGTTTCGTGCCGATTTTTAAATTTTTAAGTCCAATCATTGTGAATTACCTCTAATGAATAATGAATAATGAAAAAACCAAGGCTGGACTAGAGGCTTTAGCCGCACTGCCATTAAGTTAAGCCACGGTTACGGCGTTGGAGTCCAAATCTTCAGATTTGGCAATGCCGTCTGAGTTTTGACCAATCTCGTCCAAATCTGAAGATTTGGACTCCAAGGCGGCTTAACTTAA
>DZAL01000334.1 GCA_022729575.1 Thiomargarita sp. | reverse complement strand
GCAACCCCGATTCTATAGTGACTCCTGCGGAATTAGAGTTTTCGGTCACCCCAGGTCATTACCAGGCAACCGTGGAAGACCTCCACACCCATGACACGGATAGTATCGAAACCACCGTGCAGGAACCGACCAAAGTCAAGTCTTATCGAAAAGCCTTGCACTTATTGCAAAGCGGTGAAAGCCTGCAAACCACCCCCGGCCCCTCCTTACTAATGAGGGGAGAGACTACGCAACGAGTTCCCCTCCTTGATAAGGAGGGGTTAGGGGTGGTCAGTTTGCGCCTCCTCCCCACCTTGGACACGCCTTTCAACGCCTTGATAACCGCCACCGCTGATTATGGTCATCTGTGTTGTGAACAAACGGCGGCCAAGATTTTAGCGGCTACGTTCATGTATCTCACCGCGTCTGAAGACCCGTCACGTCGTCAGGCCGAACAGATTATTATCACTGGCATTGCGCGTGAACAAAAGATGTTTCGTCCAGGACGCGGATTCGCCATGTATCCAGAATGGAATGACATCAACGAACATTACAGTAAGTATGCCGTGTTCTATTTGTGGCAACTACAACCCATGGAAGCACTGTCAGACCTCTCCTCCAGTTTACGTCAAGCGGTACAAGAAGGCTTGGATATGGCCAATCAAGCCGCCATAGTTCATCAATTGCAACGTATCCCAGACCAAATTACCCAGATTGAAGACGCTTACACGCTGGCCACTCTCCAGAAGATGCCGGAGACTATTTACCAGTTTATCGACACCTTGATTGAGTTTACGGGCACTGAAGCGCGTCCGCGTAAACCCAACCACCAAGTAGCCGACCGAACTCTCCTAGCTTACGCCGCCGCGAGTTTGATTGCCTTAAAGGATTGGCAACGCGGTCTGCGTTTAGCTAACCAAGTCACTCGTCAATTTAATGCCCAAGGTTGCCTGTATTCTACGGTGGACTCGGTAGCCGCGTTGGTGTTATTGCAGCAACTCAAACTGGCCAACATTGCTATGGGGACGGGACAAGTGCGGGTTAACTCAAAGGCGATGACTCTGGAAGAGGCGTTTACTTTAGCAGAGCCTGTTACTTCGGTGGAAGTGATAGAAGGAGTAGCCGCGGTGGAAGTCACTTATCTGCATACCGAAGATTGGGAATCTTTTGGGCAACCGTTTCCCATCACAGTGGAATTTCGGGAAGATGAGGTTCCCAATATTCTCATTGTGGATGACTCTATAAGTGCAAGAAAGTGTCTATCGTTACTGATTGCAAATGCGGGTTTTAAGACGATGTGTGCCAAAGATGGATTGGAAGCGATTGAGGTAATGAATCAAACACGGCCTGATGTGATGTTGGTGGACCTGGAAATGCCACGGATGAACGGGTTAGAACTGATCGCCCATGTACGTGCCAATCAGGCAACCCAGAACTTGCCGATTTCGGTGATTACTTCACGTACCACTGAGAAACACCGTGAACAAGCGAAAGCCGCGGGAGCCGATGCTTATTTAACGAAGCCTTTTCAGGATACGGAGGTGTTGGGATGGATTGAGAAGGCGTTGGCGGAGGAAATGAAAGCCACTCCGACAGGTTCGGCAGGTAACAAGAAAGAACATCTTGCCTTGGGTAAACGTAACCGCCTCACCTTACACATTACTTTACCCCAAGGTTATCGCCTCGGTGACATCGCCCATATCGTCCTGCCCCCTTGTCTCTCGGCGATTGAAGGCGGTGCCAAAGTCAAACGTTTCACGCTGGACTTTGCGGGTCGGAACGAATTGCAGATTCCCTTGCTAGTGACTTCTAAACTACAGGGTACTCAACATTTTGCCATCTGTGTGCGCAATATGTTTGAGGAGGAACGCGCTTCTAGTACGGGGTTGTTGACGGTGACCAGCGATACTTTGTAGGGTGCGTCCCACGCACCATTTTTCTCGTTCCCACGCTCTGCGTCCCGTGTCATCCGCGACGCAAAGCGTCGAGACGGCATTCCCACGCAGTGGCTGTAGGGTGGGCCAGTGTTGATTGGCCCCATATCTATCAACTTAAGCCCAAACGGGCTTGGTGTCTATGAGAGTCTTCCAAGTGTTACGGTGTTTGCGACGACTCGGTTGACGACACCCATGATTCAAACCATTAAGGATGACTCGGAGAGCTTCGGTCAGCTTGGAGAGATGACCAAACGAAACCGCGAGCAGAGGAACCAGGTCCCGAATCACTTGAGCGGCCTTAATTAAACTGCGATTGGGGTGATTCCAACACCCCAGGAGAATAACCCAGTGTGGCACTAACACGGCTAGTAATTTAGCATCAATTTCACCGCGAATCCGCCAGGGTTTTTGGCTTCTGGAAGTTCCTAATTTAGCATGACTCTTCCAGAGTTTGAAGAGTAGTTCAATCTGCCAGCGGGCGGCATACAAAACCAGAGCTTCATCAAAATTAAGTCGCGTTTTAGGGACGTTAGTTATTAACCTAGTGAACTCACATCAAGCCAAACTGTTACGACTGGGTGCCGGTCCCTTTTTTCGACCACGATTTTTGACTTGAGCACGACGTTTAGCGGCAACCGCGGAAGGTACTCGTTCCAGTAAGAGTCGTGCCGGCAACTGTTGTTCACCTAGTAATACTTCTAGTTCCAGTCGCCGTCGGTTGGCTTTAGTTTTAGTGCCAGTGAAGGCCAGCTCTTCTAGTGACCACGAGTTGCCGTCAAGGTTAGCCAGTAACGTATCGTTCCGCCGACGACTCCACCAAAAATTGCCTTCTGGGTCGAGCTTGGCCATTTCGATTAAGGAAACATAACCCAAGTCGGCAATTCTTAGACTACCTGTGGCAAAAGACTCAGCTGGTAATTGACCAGCTAAATCAGCGCGTCGACCAGGTAACCCGAAAGGTCCTTTTAATTGACCCCGTGTTAAATCAAAACCGACTTCTACTTTCAAAGAAGACTGTAGATTTTTGGTCGTCCGTCCCCCTGTGCCTGGCCAAACTTCTTCCAATTCATCAGGTAACCGAAGTACCGTGGTATCCAGCAACCACACCGCGGTAAAACGATTTAACCACTCAATTGGCACGGGTGGTGGCGCCAGTACGACCGTGTTGACCGCTTCCTCTAAAACTGGTTGAAGAAAGGTGGCTGCCTCTTCGGTGAAGCGTTTATCTAAACCTTGAGGACTGATTT
>DZAL01000184.1 GCA_022729575.1 Thiomargarita sp. | reverse complement strand
GGTTATGCGTAAGGTGAGCGTTTAATTTTAAATTTTCCAGAGTAACTTAAAATATGTCGCTAACAGAATTGATGACTACCTATCAACAACGAGTAAATACGGCTTTAGACAGTTGCTTGCCGGCCCCCACGATTCAACCGACTCGTTTGCATGAAGCAATGCGTTATGCAGTTTTGAATGGAGGCAAACGAATACGCCCGTTATTGGTTTATCTCGCCGGTCGAGCGTTGGACGTTGACGAGAGAATTTTAGACCGAGCGGCTTGTGCGGTCGAATTGATTCATGCTTATTCTTTAATTCATGATGATTTACCGGCGATGGATAATGATGACCTACGACGAGGCTTGCCGACTTGTCATAAAGCGTTTGATGAAGCCACTGCTATCTTAGCTGCGGATGCGTTGCAAACGTTGGCCTTTTATGTCTTGAGTCAAGAGGTCGACTGGCCCATTACCGACCAACAACGTTTAGCCATCATTAATACTTTAGCATTGGCCAGTGGCTCGCGCGGAATGGTTGGCGGCCAAGCGCTGGATATGGTAGCCACCGGGCAGACTTTGACGGTGGCAGAGTTAGAGAATTTGCATATTCATAAAACGGGGGCCTTGATTCGAGCCAGTGTGAAAATGGGTGTGTTAAGTTGTAGTCGTCTGGATGACCAAATTTTAGAGCAATTTGACCATTATGCCAAATGTATTGGGCTGGCATTTCAAATTCAAGATGATATTTTGGATGTGGAAGGTCAGACTGAAGTGCTGGGTAAACCGCAAGGCTCCGATCTGGTCCAGGAGAAAGCAACGTATCCCGCCATTTTAGGGTTGCGCGAAGCCAAAAAACTGGCGCAAGAATTGGTAGAGGAGGCCATCGAAAGTTTAGTTGATTTCGACACCCAAGTGGAACCATTACGGTGGCTGGCTAATTATATTATCACCAGAAATTGCTGAATTGGATGGAGAGGTTAAAATGAATAAAACTGTGCTAATTCTCGGTGGTTATGGTAACACGGGCCGATTGCTGGCAGAATGGTTACTCCTGACTACGGAGGTCAACCTCATCATTGCGGGCCGAAGTGAAATCCAAGCGAAGACTTTGGCGGGTGATTTACAGCCACGTTTTCCTGGAAAACAGGTGACCGGGATACACCTGGATGCGGCGAATTTCAATGAATTATTACTAGCGTTTCAACGGGTGAATCTGGTCATCGTAGCGTCCAGCACTACCGCGTTAGTGGAAAACGTGGCGAAAGCGGCGCTACAAGCACGGATTGATTATTTCGACATGCAGTTATCGAGTCCTTATAAAATCAACCGGTTGCGGCAGTTGGAGAATGAGATAATCGCCGCCGGTTGTTGTTTCATTACCGATGGCGGTTTTCATCCTGGCGTGCCCGCCGCCTTAATCCGTTATGCCGCCACCCAATTTGAATCGTTGATTCAAGCCAATGTGGCCAGTGTAATTCAAGTGAATTGGGCCGCGTTATCATTCGCTGAAGAGACCAAAATTGAGTTTATCCGCGAATTGCAAGAATATCAATTATTAGTATGGCAACAAGGACAATGGCGTGAATTAAGCTGGTACCACGCGGTCAAAGAATTTGACTTTGGCCAATTATTGGGAAAACGAGCTTGTGTCCCCTTCTTTTTGGAAGAATTAAAGTGCTTACCAGAGCAGTTTCCGGCATTGCAAGACAGCGGTTTTTTTATTGCCGGCTTTCACTGGTGGATAGACTATGTCATCATGCCACTCAGTTTTTTCTTGCTCAAACTGTCCCCTAAACTGGCCAAACCGCTCAGTCAATTATTTTGGTGGAATCTGGCTAAAATCGGCCACCCGCCTTTTGGCACCAGTTTATTATTGGAAGCCACTGGACTAAATCAAGGGCAATCACAAACTTTACGGGTACAATTATTTCATGAAGATGCTTACCAAATGACCGCGATACCTGTTATCGCCTGTTTGTTGCAATATTTGGACGGCACGATTCGAAAACCTGGTTTGTGGTGGCAAGGGAATCTGGTGGCACCTACACGAATGTTGCGAGATCTGGAGAAATTGGGAATTACGGTGGAGGTTAAAGTTGACCACCTTTTGAAAACGCTCAATTCTTAATCGTGGAGTAGCCCTGAAAGGTGAGTGCGGTAAAGCAGTTAAGATTGCGTAGAGCTTGAGCTTTCCTAAACCTTCGAGGTTTAGGAAAGCTAGTATCACCCAGATTTCAGGATTACCCAAAACCAAGTAAAATGCCCTATCATGAGTCTCTATTGAACGGTAGTAATGAAATGTGGGCGAAAGTTCTGAACTATGATTAGTTGGGTCTTCCTTCATAGTCCTCATTTAATCAGTTCAATCAGAGTTCAAGACCGTCTGAACTATGATTAGAATGATTTTCAGATTAACTATGATTAGTTTCATAGTCCTCATTTAATCAGTTCAATCATAGTTTAAGACCGAAGAGAAACCTTTCGATATATCATCCACATTTCATCATTACCAAATTATTAATTCTACCACGGGTAGCATAGACTGGTGGCAGGCGTTTGGGGGCTATCGTCACTTGAAAAAAAGGTAGGCTTCCCTGCCTACTTAAGCAAATCCATCTTCCTTGATGGTAAGGAGTTCCCCACCACTTGGGAAATTTTTTGCCAAAATCGGTAATCTGGAACGGTATTCTACGAACTGGTAAAATCTGGTCCATTTGCTGTATCAATGATTACTCCAGTATAAAATTCTAAAATCGTTTGTCAAATTTTATGACCAGGTAACTGTTCATCTTTCAGCCTTATGGCGACTCTCTCCAGGGGGTGTTTTGGATTGCACGAAACCGCGGTTGGCAAACTATTTGCTTAAAACCTCTTTTTTATTGATAATACTGTTCTGAAGTAGTTGTTGAAATCGTTTTTCGTCACCCAGGTTTCATCATCCATGAGTTCAATGCGAAGTTTTGAAACCTTGGATTATGAGAGGTGGCAGAGTTAATTATGGGATGGCTACCATCGTTTGGTAAGGTAGTGGTTGGAGTTAGATTTGACAACTTTTTAAAAGTTGTCAAATCTGGTCAACCAATGATGAGGTGATATGGGTATGGAGGAGAGTTTTAATTACTTTGTTTAGCCATCGTCATATTGACTTCTTCTAATGCTTGTTGTGCTTCTTGGCTACCATTTTGAGTAGCGCGAAGGAGCCACTTTTTAGCTTCGGTGAGGTTTTGAGGAATGCCATTAGCTCCACGAAAATACATCATTCCCAAACTCAGTTGGGCATCTTTTTGATTTTGTTCGGCGGCTTTTAGATACCATTGGTAGGCTTGTGTATAGTCTTGAGGTACGCCACTCCCTACAAAGTACAGTGCTCCCAAATAATATTGAGCCGAGGCATGGTTTTGTTCGGCGGCTTGGCGAAACCATTTGGCGGTTTGTTCGGAATCACGTTGGGCCACGCCTTGACCGTCATAATACATTTTCGCTAATCGATATTGGGCATTAGCATGTCCTAATTCAGAGGCTTGGCGAAAAGATTGAACGGCTTGAATGTAGAATTGTCGATCATAGTAGCTTAAGGCTTGAGTGTAGTATTTTTCTGCTTCCACCATTGATGGTGGCGTTGGGGATTTACCTAGCCCGAGTTGGGTACATCCAGTGGTGAGCAGAAGAGTAAAAATTAATAACAATAAAGATAACCGCGTTTTCATGGTAGATGTCCTCTAGTGGTGGTCATAATACCGTTAATAAGTACCTCCTCGCCATCTCCAAATTAAGGTTGGTCAATAGGTTAAGGAGGGAAGTTTTTACGAAATTTAAATTTTTAACTCATTGAGTGCGTAAAATAAATCAATAGCTCACCTTACGCACGGTTAACTCAACCACCCCCAACCCCTCCTTGGTAAGGAGGGGAGTAAGCACCACCTAAATCGCAGGGGAGATTCCCGGCCTTAGCAAGGAGGGGCCAGGGGTGGTGGTGCGTAAGGTGAGTTAACCGATACTCTCATTTTTCCGATAACTTTCCAAATCTGAAGATGTGGATTCCAGTGGTGGTCAGTCGGTAGTCGAAAACATATTTAATACTTCTTTAGTGCCTACAGTGCCTACCTTGTTCATTTTAAGTTTAATTCATTTTTCCTAAAGTGGCCAGTTAAAATTTATCATGCTATACTCATTTTGAAAAGATTTGACCACTGTTTTTAAAGTAGTCAACGCAGTTTCATGCCGAAAGAATTTCTGATAATCGGTTGGCATAGTTATTGATTTCAGTTTCGGTGCGCATTTCGGTAGCACAAATTAATAAGGTGTGGCCTAATTCAGGATAAAATTCAGTAAGGTCGTAACCGCCAAGAATTTGGTGTTGAGTGACTAACTGTTGTAAAACTTTTGCTATGGGTTGGTTTAAACGTAATACGGTTTCATGAAAATAGGGGCTGGTAAACACACGGGTCACGCCTGGAATAGCGGTGAGTTTTTCTATTAATTGGGCGGTATTGACGTGGCAAGTTAACGCGACACGCTCTAAGCCTTCGGCACCTAACAGGGCCAGGTGGATAGTGGCGGCGGTAACCATGAGTCCTTGATTGGTGCAGATGTTAGAAGTGGCTTTGGAGCGGCGGATGTGTTGTTCGCGAGCTTGGAGGGTTAAGGTGTAACCGATTTTGCCATCAAGGTCGACGGTGCGTCCTACGATTCGGCCAGGCAGTTGGCGAAGATGGTCTTTTTGGCAACACATAAAACCGAAGTAGGGGCCGCCAGAGGAGAGCGGAATGCCAAGGGGTTGGCCTTCACCACAGACAATATCCGCACCTCGTTGTCCCCATTTCCCCGGCGGAGTTAAGATGGCTAACGCCAATGGGTTAACGACGGCGATCACAAGTAGGTTATGCGCGTGGGCCCAGTCGGTTAATTCATGGATGGCTTCTAGTCCACCAAAGAAATTGGGATAGGGTATAATTAAAGCGGCAGAGTGAGTGTAAGCCTCAGAGTTGAGGTGGTCTATGGCAATCGTGCCGGTGGTGGGGGTGTAGGGCAGTGATTTTAGAGTAATCCCTTGATTTTTAACAATAGTATGAACAACTTGACGATAAACTGGATGGACCGTGGTGGGCATTAAAATCTGTTTAGATTTGGTCTTAGTTAACCGCATGGCCATGAGGACCGCTTCGGCTAAAGCGGAAGCACCGTCATAGAGAGAAGCATTGGCGGCTGGCAGGTCGGTTAAGTTGGCCATCATGGTTTGAAACTCATACAGCAGTTGTAACGTGCCTTGACTAGCTTCGGCTTGGTAGGGAGTATAAGCTGAATAAAATTCGCCACGGGTGGCAATTTCCCAAACGGGGGCCGGTATATGATGCTCATAAGCACCAGCACCAGCGAAACAGGTCAGGGCGGTATCTTGGGCTGCTCGGGTACGCATGAGTTGAGCAATTTCCATTTCGGTTAAGCCGGTTGGAATTTGGGTTAATTGGCGACATTGTAAGGAAGCCGGGATTTCGTCAAATAAATCATCCATGCTACTAACACCAATGGCAGTTAGCATGGTGTTGATGTCGTCTTGGGTGTGAGGGATGTAGGGCATAGTGAATTGGTGATTAGCGGTCAGATTTGACAACTGGTCGAAAGTTGTCAAATCTTTCTGGAGATTTATTCTTCGGCCTCGACAATCTTAGCGTATTCTTCGGCAGTCAATAATTCACCCATATCGGTTTTCAGATCCGAAGGTTGAATTTTAAATAGCCATCCATCTTCATAAGGACTATGATTGACTAATTCCGGTTCATCGTTGAGAGCAGTATTTACGGCGACAATTTTGCCGGCCACTGGTGTATAAATATCGGAAGCGGCTTTAACTGATTCCACGACGGCACATTGTTCTTCTACATCGATTTCTTGATTCACTTCAGGAAGTTCTACAAACACTAAATCGCCTAACAATTCCTGAGCGTGATCACTAATGCCTACCGTGACACTGCCATCTTGTTCCAGACGTGCCCACTCATGAGACCTGGTATAGCGTAAGTCGTTAGGTATCTCATTCATTCTCTATTTCCTCAAATTGCAGTGGTAATTCAATACACGCTTTGCCATGTCGCACAAATGGGGGTTTGACCACTTGTGCCGGCAATTCTTTATTACGGATAACTACCGTAACTTGTTCATAAGTGTCCGTTGGCAAGCGTGCCAAGGCAATGGCAACGCCTAAAGTGGGCGAAAAGGAGCCGCTAGTAATCCGTCCTTGCACCCCATTTTCAGTATATATCGTTTGATTAGAACGTAATACTCCTTTACCAACTAGCACTAAACCGACCATTTTCTGATGGCCTCCTTTTTCACGTTGTGCTTGAAGCGCATTGCGACCGATAAAATCACGATTTTCTGGCGACCAAGCGACCGTCCATAGTAAATCGGCTTCTAACGGGGAATGTTTTTCATCCATATCGGTGCCGTATAACTTTAAACCCGCTTCTAAGCGAAGAGTATCTCGCGCCCCCAAGCCAATGGGTTTGACACCAGTAGCCAGTAAACCATCCCAAAAGTCAGCACATTTTTGAGGCGAGAGGATAACTTCAAACCCATCTTCACCAGTGTAGCCGGTCCTTGATACTAAAATTTCTTCATTCCAACAGGCACTGAAAGGCTCTAATGTCATGGCCGTTTCTGATAAATTGGCCGGTAATAATGGTTGAACTTGTGTACGTGCTTGCGGACCTTGAATCGCTAACATCGATAAATCATGTCGATCACGAATTCTTACCCCACCATAAGCCTTGGCTTGGCGGGTAATCCAGGCCAGATCTCGATCTCGCGGGCCGGCATTGACTACCAGGCGAAATTGGTTATCGTCTTGAAAATAGACAATTAAATCATCAAGCACTCCACCTTGTTCATTTAACATACAACTATACAAGGCTTTACCGGGATTTTTCAAACGTCCTATATCATTTGCCAACAGGTAGCGTAAAAATTCACGTACTCGTTGGCCAGTCAAATCAATCACGCCCATGTGCGACACATCAAATACACCAGATTCACGACGGACTTGACGATGTTCCACCAGTTGTGACCCATAATGTAGGGGCATTTTCCAGCCCCCAAATTCAATCATTTTCGCATTAGCTTGCAAGTGTTTCTTATTTAAAGGAGTTTTTTTAAGCATAGGTACTTGCGTTGCAGTAATAGAAGGTGAGCAAGCGGTTATTGGCCGCTATTTATTTTATTATAGAATAACTTTGTTATCGGTAAATTTTTTCAGTGCCAAAGTTAACCCTCTTGACTTTAGTAAAACAGCCACTAACATGATTTATGTTAGCTTAACATTAATAAACACTATACCGTAAGATTCATTCGTGTTAAGAGGGGAATTTTAACCAACTTCTTAATCTCATAGATTATACCATCACTGGCCCCAACTTTGCGTTATCATAAAAACATATTGTTTGTTTGAATAAATTATTTGGAGATAAGCGAAGAAATTTCCCTCCTATAGAAAATCACTCAAGGTACAGGATTTTATAACTTTTTGAAATACATGTAAATTTAAAATTTATGTAAAAAATTTAATCATTTTTCAATTTTTCAATCAGTAATGCCATTATAACATAATTTATATGTATATAATATTCTAAAGGGGAGTGGAAATTTTCCTCAACTTAATTGTTAAATTATGAAAATAGTGTTTAGATTATTTAACTCACCTTACATTATTACGTCCATTGAGGAAGGTGGTGGGCAATTGATGACCACATTGACAAGTACGTTTCCAAATCCCGTAGAGTGGTTTAAGATTTTTGGTGTCTATCAGTTGTTTTCTTAACTCATTTCCAAACGGGCTGTTTGCTAAGACCGCATGATTGAACTGGGTAAGGTCAGCCATGGTAAGGGGACTTTCAAAAATAAAATGGTTCAAAAAACCTCTGTAGAAATTTGCGGCTATTTGGAGGTAGTTGGTGCCGGCTTGGGCGACCTTCAAGAGAAATTGTACCACGACTTGCGCGTTCTGGAGGTCTAATTTTCCTACCATATCGTCTATCACCTGGTCAAGCCGTAAAGCCAGTTCACCCAGTAACTCCGAATGAGTCACATAACGATTCGCAAACTGAAGTGCCGGCGCAATTTTGCTATTGAGGTCTGCCACTTCAGAATGTGTTATCAAATATAAGTAATAGGCGGATTCCAGGTCGGCATCGATGACATTATAGTCAGTCGCTTCCAGAAAGGTATGGAAGGCATTTAAATTACCTTCGTGAAACAGGTAACTGGTTTCAATCAGGTCCACCACTTCATAGTGATTAACAGTTTGGTTGAAGCTCTGATCCAAGCCATTGACGACGAAAAAGGAGAAATTTTGTGACTGGTTAGCCACATTAAATCGCGTATTCTCCTGGGTAGCACACACCACTTCGCCCGTGGTATACGGGTCATAAGTGTAAGTGATAAAACTTAGATGCTGACCGAATCTTTTGGGAAAAGCCATTGGTAAAGCGGCAATCCAATAAGGAATGTAGGCAGGTTCATCAAGTAGCACTAACCGCCGATGAGTCGTTGGATAATCAATGAGTGCGCTTAACAAAGGCACTAACAACTTTCTACGGTCATCCTCTTTAAGAAAACTGGCCACTTTGGCAAAGGTCAGGTCCGGATTCGGCGCCAATTTTCGTATATCGAGAACGGGTAGCGGTTCAGGGGAAGAAGTCACCGTGGTTTCGCCGTCGGTCAAGCGATTGCGGAAGACCTTGGAGTTATACCATTGAATCGGATAGACTGCTAAGGTATTAAAGTTTAGCTGGTCCGATTCCAATACTAAGGCGTGAACGAAATAATTACCATAACGTCCTGAATAATCTTGTCCAAGATATTTTATTTGCCAAACTACGTAGCGTCCAGTTTGTAACTGACGAAAACCAAAGGTAATGGGAAATAAATCCGAAATCTCCTCTGGAGTCGGTTGGACTGGCAAATTATCGGGCGGACGGTAGCCGCATAAACTCTCAATTTCTCGGCGTTCATCGGCACGAATGCCGGGGGACATAGAATAGGTCTGAAAACCTTTGCCAGAAGAGAGACCGCTTTCACAAGAAGTATAGAACAATTGTAATACTTGCATAGCTTTACTCCGTAACTTATGTTGGTTGTTAAGTTCTAACGAATGCCGGGCTGGAGTCCAAATCTTCAGATTTGGGAATGTTGTCCAAATCTGAAGATTTGGACTCCAGATACCCGATTAATTTTGCTTGACTAATTTTTATAAATTAGGACACTACTATTGCTTGACTACGTGCTTTAGCTTCTTCCAACTCTTCTCCATGAATCACTGAGGCCGTCTGAATGGTGACCGAAATGGTCGGTCCACCGGTCGCATCCATAGCAGTCACTTCCAATCGTCCCTCTTCATTTAGTTTAAACGAGATGTCAATGGGCGAACCTGCGGGTAAATTGGGCGGTAAGTTTTCCAGCAGGGCGGTGCCAATTTCTACAGCGATTTCAGGCATAGTCTTGGCATCCGTCACTTCATTTTCCATAATTCGAACTTGTACCGTTTCCTGATGCGCTAGATGTGTACCAAAACGTTGCGTCACTGCTGTCGGTACCGTAGTGTTCTTCAACACCAAATTGACCACCCATTCTCTCGTCTGGTCGTTATCTTCAAAGGCAACTACCCCCAAACTCTTGCTGGTGACATTTTTAATTTTGACCCGTGATTTCTTAACCGCCCCTAGAGTGAAACCCGTGAGATTAGCAACTTCCTTTTCGACTTTTTGAAGGAGGGCTTGAGGAACTTCCTCCTCTGCCATGCGTTGCACTTCTGGTATCGTTTTGCCCGTCGCGGCAGCAATACGTTTTACTAATTCATCCCCAATCGACAGCTTCCAACCATACAAGGCAGCACCTTTAGCAACGGCTTCATCTGGGTCAAACATTTTGGGTTGAATGGAAAATTCTTGGGTAATTCGCGGTGCAACTTGTCGCATTCGAGTGGAACCGCCGACTAACAAAAATTCGTCAAAATGTTGATACCCTTTCTTGTTTGCCTCATTTAACATGTCATAGGTAAGCGAAATGGTTTTTTCTAACAAGTCTTGAGTCAGTTCATTAAATTTTTCTAGGGTCAATTCTACTTTGGCCCGTTCCCCACCGTGGGTTACTGAAGTCGGGGCACGGTCACGTTGCGTCAGGGTCTTTTTCAGTTTTTCGGCGATCAATTGTAACTCTTGGCAAGTTTCAGGGTCTTCCAAAATATCGTCATGGATGCCTGTTTGTTCCTGAAATTGTTGCACCAGATATTGTACCACGCGATCATCCCAGTCTTTTCCTCCCAGGTTATGATCACCACCGGTACAAATGACTTCAATAGCGTACGGTTTAATTTCAATCATGGTGATGTCAAACGTCCCACCCCCTAAATCATAAACCAAGACCACCTGGTGATTCTTGGTTTCGGTTGAACCATAAGCAATCGCGGCTGCCGTGGGTTCATTAATAATTTGACGAACATTAAGTCCCGCTATTTCACCCGCCCGCTTGGTCGCTTCGCGTTCATTAATACCAAAGTAAGCGGGGCAAGTGATGACCACTTCGGTAATGGGTTCTCCTAACTGTTGTTGTGCATCATTCACCAATTTACGCAAAATGTAACCAGAGATTTCTTCAGGGCGATAACTTTTATCTTGGTAAGTGAACAAAAAATTAGCATCGCCCATCGACCGCTTAATAAAAGACACGACTTCATTCGGATTGACTTTCGCGGTTTCTTTCGCGGTTTGTCCGACTATAATATTATCGGCGCTTTCAAAAAATATCACGGAAGGCGTAGTCGTTTCGCCTTCGGCATTTTTTACCACCACCGGCTTGCCATGTTCGTCCACATAAGCAATGCAGGAGTAGGTGGTACCCAAATCGATACCGAACACTTTATTCATATCGTTGTTTCCTCTGAAATTGATTTTCTAGGTTGATAGACATACACATTGACCATTTCACGACGTAGCACTTTGCCTTCCCATTCATAACCGACACGAATCACTTGGGCCACCGTTTTATCCTGGGTAGGCACCTCTGTGGGAATAGATTTCACCACTCGTTGGCGGGCAGGATGGCCCAAAACCATGAGAATCTTTCGAGATGTGTTTCTCTCTTTATACGGTCGGGAGGGCAGTTTTGATTGTCTGGAATTACCGAGTGGTACTAGCCCTCTGCTGGGCGTGATTCCATTGGATACATTGGGATTAGAAGTGAATTTACAGACGCAACGCGTTAGAGTGTTGCCAATGGGGCCAAATGGGACTTATTTGACCGTGTTATAGATGTTCAAGTTTTTCTTCAGCCGAACCATGCTGGACTGGAGGCTTCAGTCAGGTATTGACTGAACTAGAGATTTTCCAGCGGATGCCTCTAGTCCAGTCACCCTCCGGCTGAAGAAAAACTTGAACATCGAATATGAACCGATTTATACCATGAACCGAGACAACTATTACCTCATTTTGGAACTTTCCATTAATCCTCCTGAAACTGACTCTAACAAAATTGAAACGGCCATTAAAGCCAAACAAGCCGAATGGTCTCGCTTGCGTAACCACCCTACGAAAGGACGCCAAGCCCAGCAATATTTGGGATGGTTAAGCGATATAAAACGGGTCATGTTAAATAGTGTCCGGGTGACTCAATCTTTGAGTCAAAATGCCAAACAATTGAATATTAGTGTAGAGGCATGGACTGCCATCATGGCCGCAGGAACGGTCAGTTGGGGAAATGATGCCGAACCTTTTTCAAAAGCGTTACGATTACTAAAAGGGTTAGAAGACCCACGCTTCTTAATTGTCTTAACCGATGGCGTTTGGTCTGGTCAAGAGGAGGCTATTCGCGGTGCCCGGCAATGTCATGCTGAAGGTATCGAAATCATAGCGATTGGTTTTGGTAGTGCGGATAAGGCATTTTTGCAAGCCGTGGCCACTTCGGATGAGAATGCCTTATTTACAGACTTGACCACCTTGGTCAGTTCATTTTCCAAAATTGCCCAGGTGCTTACGGAATCGGGTGGAGGAGTTCAAATGTCGGAAGATGGGAAGAGGAAAAAAGGGGGACTGTCGAGTATTTTAAAGGAAAGTCTAGTATGTAGTATACCAAAATGGATGGGGCACGTTAATCCAGGACCGATTGGGTAAACTTTTGCCAACGGTACGCTAATAACTATTCTAGCAAATTTCTAGGCAAAAAATCAGACCCCATAGCTTTTTACTCGCTACGAGGTCTCAAAGACTTCTGACTCGGGCAGGGTACTTGTCTGAATCAGAATTTCCAGAATTTAAGAATTAGCAGAATGAAACCTATCCCATTCTGAAAATTCTAAAATTCTGCCAATCCTGATTCAGACCCTTTACCGCCAAGTAGCCCACCCAATTGGTTTTAAAGGTATCGATGAAATTCAGGTGAGTCTAGCACCAACTAAAATCCCCCGCAACCTTTTACCATTGCTAGGGATAAAAGTAAAAGTTAACCACCCCCACCCCGCCTTTTTCAAGAAGGGGTTAGGGGTGGTTTAACCGGGTGGAATAACCGAAGGAAGGGCGTTACGGCGCAAACAAACGCGCCCCTCACGCTGGCTATTCCCCGGCTTCCTGAATGAGCCTTTGATACAAGTGTTTATCTAACCAAAAGCCACTGGCTTGTAGGGCATCCAGCGTGGCCCGAAATGAGACCTTTAATCTATTAGTTTTTTGAGCACGCAATAAAATCCCCAGTGTACCAGTATATGATAAGCCGTAAAGACTGGCTTTATTTCTACCTTCCGCATCGTCCAACAAGAGTCTATCTGCTTGTTGTTCTAAAGCCAACACAATTGCTTCCGCTTCACCTCTATCCAGTTCGCTATTCAAGAGGGTGAATAGAGTTTGATTAGCCACAGGTACCACCCGCAACCAATTAGCCTTGGCAATTTGCGTCGATTCCTCATAACCGCGTCCGTCGATGACACATTCGGTATAGACGGCGTTCGGAATTAACAGAGTACCAAACAATTCTGGTAGGAGGTGTAGTTGCCCAATTTTAGCCAGATGAATGAGCGGGGTAGAATTACTCA
>DZAL01000333.1 GCA_022729575.1 Thiomargarita sp. | reverse complement strand
CGTCCAAATCTGAAGATTTGGACTCCAACACGGCTTAACTTAATGGCAGTGACGCGGAGCGTGGGAACGAGAAAATAAAACTGTCTTTGCTCATGGCTAGATATCCTCATCTAATAGAGTTGAATGTTGAATTCGGCAAAATTTGACTTTATTTTACCAGGAAATCTTGCCATGGGCACCTTATCTTTATACACACTAAATCAGGTGTTGCACACAGGGTACCGATCGGGAATTGCTGGGTTTTTGACTCGCCCTAGGCAGGTTTGTGCCGGTGGATTTTGAGGTTAGGAATCGAGTCACAACTGGCTGATTTTTGGGTGATTTTTGGTTTTGATTTTTGATCGGGCAAGAGTGGCAGGTTCTTGGGTAGAGTGTCGAAATACTGAAATGGGGGGCTTGTGATAATAGTTTTAAGGTGGGATAATTCGGTTAAGGCGGTTGAATTTCCTATCCGTTTGAATTTCTTATCCATTATTTGATTATTAAATATTGATTGGAGAACAATATGTTGACGACACTTTCTGAAATGCTAAAAAAACAGTCCAAGGGCTGGCTAATTTTATTACTCTTTGCGTTGGTGCTCTTGTTTGCCATAGTCATTGTCCCATTGGTACAGGGGCAATTAGAAGCACGCTCTGGCGGTGCGGGTCCTATTGATTTGCTATTTTCCTATACGCCTGAAGAAGCCTACTCAATCATTGCGTCATTTGGCGATGAAGGGCGGGCAATATACAGAACATTCGCAATGACAGGCGACATTATCTACCCTGTCATTTATTCGATGTTCTTCAGTCTGATTATGACATGGCTTTTTCAACGCGGCTTCGCACCCAACAGCAAAATGCACCTATTGAATGTGATTCCTCTTGGTGCGTGGTTATTTGATTGGCTCGAAAACATCCACATCGTGACGATGCTCTCACTGTATCCATCGACATCAACCATTGTTGCAAAGCTGGCATCGTTCTGTACAACGATCAAATGGAGTTTTGGTGCAGTGGCTACTGTGCTCGTACTGTTCGGGTTTGTGATGGCTTTGAAAAATGGATTTAAAAAGCCATCGTAAACCCATGTGGGTCGCATGTGCGCAAGTTAGCGCACGTCAGGCGCAATTTTCTCATTCCCACGCTCCGCGGTCAGCGTTATACACAAGTTTTTAGGTATTTGATTTACCAAGATTTTAATAAATCGACCCACTTGAGGTCGGTCGTGATAAATCAATCGGTTATCGAGGTGCCGCAGGACTTGTGTATAACGTTGACCGCTCCGCGTGGGAATGCCCCATAGACGCTCGGCGTCGTGCGTGGGTACGGACGCAGAGCGTCTCCCTAAATCCGCATTCCCACGCGGAGCGTGGGAACGAGAATAGCGTATCCATCAGCCGTTGTTAATGTTGGTGGATACGCTTCGCTTAATCCACCCTACAGACGACAGACGACTGAAATACCAGATTGGTTTTGCATAGGTACTTACGTTCCCAAATCTAAAGATTTGGACTCCAGGTGACGTTTCCAAATCCAACACTCATAGAAGGGGTGTTATCCATCGAACTTTTGGTACAATAATGAGAGCATATTACTATACCTAAAACCGATACCGCACGTCCCCCCATAAACTTCGCCCCGCTAACGGCCAATCATTTGGCAAGGTAGTATTGAAAGGTTCACGGGCTTCCGTGTCAAACAGATTCTGAATACCTATGCCCAATTCTACTCCACCTGTCTTTCCACCCCGATACCGCAACGTCAAGTCGGTCATGGTATAATCGGCTATGGCAGACCGAGTATCTCCTTCTGGACGTTGCCGATTTGCAATCCAATTCGTTGACCAATTCAATTGCCAATCGGGCCTGAATAACCAGTCAGCTCGTAAATAGGCAGCAATGGCGTGGATAATTGCCGATGTCATGGTCACTATTGACATCCGTAGCCAGTTGATAGGGAAATGTGACGCAAAATCGTCAATGGCTACCCACGCTACTTTAGTAAGATGGTTACTGTTAAGATAATCCAAGACTTCTTGGTGACGATAAAATTTTTGTACGGACTTGGCGAGAGGAGTAACTCCTACAATTAGGTTGGCAACGTCATCAGAAAAACGTGATTTTATCTCTGCCAAGGTGAACATTTCTCGCCACGCCGAAGAAATCACGATTTTGGTATTGGGATATTGGCGAATGACCGTTTCAAATTCCTGTAAACAGACTGGGTCAAACTTTGCGTCAACGGCTTCCCACAATTCTACGTCATCGATAGGAACTTCGTCATCTTTGACTAAAACACCATCAATGTCTAAAAAAATGTACATGGTTTTCCTCTTCCTCCAATGTTAGCCCGTGTAGGGTGCATAAGCGATAGCGTCATGCACCATTTCCAGGCGGCGTATGACGCTGCGCTTATACGCCCTACGGGCCTAATTTGTAAAAATACAACCTGCTTTATCAATGGGTTACGAGGCAAGCGGGAACGGCTGGCGCGTCACGGATTCAGGTGATAACGAAACTCTAGGAAATAATTCATTCCTGCCATCGGTAAATCATAAGGAATTTTTATCATGCCAGTTTCATCTGGACCAGAGGCTGGCTCACGAATATCACTATTCAGCAAATTACGCACTGCCAACGTCACTTCCCATGGCGATTTTGACTTTTTGTAGTGTAACGCCAAATCAACATTGACATAATCATCAATCGCAGGACGCGGGTCATTAAATTCTCGTTCTCTACCACTAATCCAACTTAATTGCGTATTTAAATGCCAATTGGGTAGGAATTTCCAATCGCCACGCAAATGAATATCTTGTTTCGGTGAACCGTTAGCGACTTTGTGATCGTCTTGATCAGTCGCCCGTTGAAACGCATAACTTCCTGCTAACACAAACTGTTCTGCCAATTGCCACCCGCCTTCAATCACAAAACCTTTGCCTTTTTGAGAACTTGCATTTTGGGCATAGTAGTTAGCCTTTTGAGCGTCAGGTACAAAAATAATCTTGTCAGTCAAATCATAAATAAACGCATTAAGTCCAATGTGCCACTTTTTGCTAGGACGATAATCGAAAGCAATTTCGTAAGTTTGAATCTCTTCTGGCTTCAAGTTGATGTTACCCAGTGCAATTGGATTATTATAGTAATATTCATGTACAATTGTACTATTAAAAGATTATTTGTATTGAAAT
>DZAL01000030.1:22593-42415 GCA_022729575.1 Thiomargarita sp. | reverse complement strand
TGTCAAATCTTCCTTAATTTTAGATTTGACAACTTTTCGAAAGTTGTCAAATCTTAAACATACACACACATCTATGAGCCAATTTTTTACCATTCACCCTCAAAATCCTCAAGGACGACTCATTAGTCAAGCCGTCGCCATTATCCGTAGCGGAGGAGTCATCGTCTATCCTACCGACTCCTGTTACGCTCTAGGCTGTCACATTGGCGACAAAGCGGCCCAGGAACGTATTCACCGTATTCGGCAAACCGACAAAAATCACAATTTCACCCTAGTCTGTCGTGATTTATCCGAAATCGCCACCTACGCTAAAGTTGAAAATACCGCTTTTCGCTTAATGAAACAACTCACTCCAGGCCCTTATACTTTTATTCTGCAAGCCACCCACGAAGTGCCTCGTCGTCTGCAAAATCCTAAACGTAAAACCATTGGGTTACGAGTACCTGACCATCCCATCGTCACTGCTCTACTGGAAGTGCTAGGGGAACCGATTACCAGTGCCACCCTAATTTTACCAGGATTTGACATCCCAGAAACGGAACCGGAGATTATTCGAGAACACCTTGAAAAACACGTTGATCTCATCATTGATGGCGGCAACTGTGGCGTAGAACCCACGACGGTCATTGATTTAATGACCGAGCCTCCACAACTGTTAAGACCAGGCAAAGGACCTACCGAGCTATTTGAATTCAATTCTCTGATTTAACCTCATCATGACTTACGCACCAAAACTGGTGAATAGTGGTTAATCAAAAAGTTTAGTGATGACCACCGGGGCCCGACCATTTTGTCGTGTTGAAGGTGCGTAACTCACCTTACGCTCGGTTAACTCAACCACCCCCTGCCCCACCCCCTCCTTGTTAAGGAGGGGAGTAAGCACCACCGGCCTCGCAGGGGATATTCCCCGCCTTAGCAAGGAGGGGCTAGGGGTGGTGGTGCGTAAGGTGAGTAATAAGAAAACCCGAAGCGTTTTATAAAACTCTTAGGATTTAGACAGTTAATGACTACCAAACCTTAAATAAATTCATGAACGACCCTAATTTATTCCAACAATTCTCGGTCTTAGTTTTACCGCTGTTATTTGCCATTACCATCCACGAGGCAGCCCACGGCTGGGTGGCATTTCATCTGGGTGATAACACCGCTTATCGTGCCGGCCGAGTCACCTTCAACCCAATTAAGCATATTGACCCATTTGGTACTATTATCCTTCCCCTCATCATGTATTTCAGCAGTGGCATGATTTTCGGGTGGGCCAAACCAGTCCCCATCGATTCCTCCAAATTCCGACATCAACGACGAGATATGGGATTAGTGGCCCTCGCCGGCCCCCTCTCTAACCTAAGCATGGCTATATTTTGGGCACTGAGTATTAAACTCAGTCTCTTAATTATTGATGCTCCCCATCCAGCAGACCATTTCTTCATCAACATGGCAAATTTTGGCATCTCGATTAACCTCCTCTTGATGATTCTCAATTTGCTACCCATCCTCCCCCTAGATGGCGGCCGAATTTTACATAGCTTATTACCCACGGCCTTAGCTAAGAATTATGCACGACTGGAACCGTTTGGTTTAATTATCATCATCATTTTATTAATCACGAATATTTTAGGCAAAATTTTATTGCCTCCCTTCTTATTTATCTATTCCCAATTATTGGTTTTAATTGGTTTATAAAATTTTCATTTCACCACTACCACCATGAGGAAAAACTCAATTTAAATTTATCAAGTTTACAACGTGCCTTACCTGGCAGAGAGCTACTGGCCAATTATACTTAGGACACTTCCATGGTATACTAAAAAATTGGCTCAGGGGGTGTTTTAGAGCAAATTCATGGAACCTATCCCACTAAATAATTTATAAGTACTGAAGCAGAAATTTTCTCCGATTTTCTTTCGTCCCTTTTCCTTTGGGAGAGGGGCTACTTTATGCACACCAGTAAGTTTTTACTGCTGGACTAGAGGCTTCAGCCGGTTGCACCTCTTCCCCGGCTGAAGCCTCAATGCCATTAAGTTAAGAAATTCCCCGGTCTGATTTTAACCTTGAAGGTCTGGTTTTGACCTTCAAGGTTTCTTTAGTAGGCTTAACTTAATGGCATTGCGGGGGGCCCGGCTAAAGCCTCCAGCAGTTTTAACTGGTGTGCATAGAGTAAGCCTTAGCAAGGGGGTGGTTGCGCGTAATTTATCCAAATTTAAACAAGTCAGCATTAGGGGTGCCCTTGACGGGTAACTTTACCCAAACCGTCGTACCTTGGTTAAATTCACTTTGCACCGAGAAAGTCCCTGCCATCATTTCCGTAAATTGTTTAGAAATGGCTAAACCCAGTCCCGTGCCACCATATTTGCGGGTGGGGGACGCATCAGCTTGGGTAAACATTTGAAACAATTTACTCAGTTGTTCAGAAGTTATGCCAATGCCGGTATCAGTGATGCGGAAACTTACCCATTCTTGAGAGTTCTGAATCTCAGAGATTACGGCGAAGGTAACCTGACCACTCTCGGTAAATTTAGCCGCGTTATTTAATAGATTCAATAAAATTTGCCGAACTTTCGTCAAATCCGCGTAGATTGCTTTAGGTATATCCTCTTGATAATTACAATGAAAAGCATTGTTACGTTGTTCCATCAGCGGTTGAACCCGATGAGTAACTTCATTGAGAAGCGTAAGCAAGTTAATCGTTTCATAACACACCGTCATCCTCCCCATCTCAATTTTAGAAATATCCAGTAGATTGCTGATAAGTTCCAATAATTGGTTCCCGGAAAGTCGAATCTTCTGTAAATCGGCCAGACACTCGGCTTCTCCTAAGTCCTCCATAGATTCCTGTAACATCTCACAGTAGCCAAGGATAGCATTTAACGGCGTGCGTAGTTCATGACTCATATTAGCCAGAAACCGACTTTTAGCTAGATTAGCCGCTTCCGCAAGCTGTTTGGCTTCTTGTAATTGTTGAATCGCTTGGGACAATTCCAAGGTACGTTCTTGAACTTTGTGTTCCAATTCTCGTTGATGTTGATGTTCTTGTCGAATAAACCGCAGATAGCTATTAATGCGACTGATAAGTTGAGCCGTATCAATCGGTTTGGTCAGATAATCCGCGGCCCCTATGTCAAAACCGCGTTGTTCGAATGCTATCGATTTATATGCCGCCGTCAAAAAGACAATGGGAATTTGTTCCATTTTTTTCCAGGAACGCATCATTTGCGCGGTTTCAAAACCGTCCATCTCTGGCATTTGAATATCCATGATAATCAAATCCACTGGTTGTTTCATAACGAGATTTAAAGCCGCCATTCCTGAATCTGCGGTAATCACCTGAACATTTTTAATAAATTCTTCAATGAGACCATTCAAACTGAGTAAATTATTTTTATTATCATCAACAATTAGTATTTTGAGCAGTTCCAATCTTTTTTCCCCTAAATTATACTCAACAGTATATCAAAAAAAGGTAGTGATGCAATGTGGGTGAGATTTGAGGTGGGTAAGATTTGACAACTTTTCAAAAGTTGTCAAATCTGTCACCAATCTCAAAGGTAGGATCGGCAATTTCAGGACCATAAATAAAAATTTATTTCGTTCCCAGCGGTTTTGGTTTTGGAGTCCGGAATTTATTCCGTCCTTGGTCATGGCACGGAATAAATTCCGGACTCCAACGGCACGGAATAAATTCCGGAGTTCTCTAAAGTGAATTTTCACTTTAGGTATGAACTACTATCGCCACACGGTTTAATTCCACAAACTGATGCGACTCCAATAACTGGGCGAGCGCATCAAAATGACTTAAAAACAACTTTTCTAACTCGGTGTTAAGTACTGAAGCAGAAATTCTACGGTATTTTCCCTCACCCCCGGCCCCTCTCCCAAGGGGAGAGGGGCGAAAGAAAATAGGAGAAAATTTCTGCTTCGGTATTTACCGATATTTCCAGTCGCTACGAATAATAATTTATAGGGCTGACCTTCGACCAAAAAGGAATTCACAAAATCTTTATCCTTGGTTACCACAATCCATTGTTCCGCTACCGACAGAACCTTAATATCATGGTCTTGAGTGCGATTACCCGCGGGCAATTCCGACGTATGAACGGCTTCATAAGTACTGAAGCAGAAATTTTCTCCTATTTTCTTTCGCCCCTCTCCCTCTGGGAGAGGGGTCGGGGGTGAGGGGAAAATACCGCCGAATTTCTGCTTCAGTACTTAACCCGCGCCCCGAAGCCAATAAACTAAGCGACGTGGCAATTGTGCATCAATCAAAAATTTCATAAGGGGCGACCAATCCATGAATACTTTTCACTTGTAGTAGCCTCGTGGCGAAGGCCAACGCCGCTAAAATATCTTCTGCTTGAAGGTCCTCATAATCCGCTAAAATATCTTCGGGCTTCATTCCTGCACTCAGCAGTTCTAACAGTAGTTCTACGGGATAACGTAGTCCCCGAATACACGGTTTACCGTGGCAAATCTGGGGATGAATGGTAATACGTTCCTGCCAAAGCATAGTCAGGTCCTCGGTTTAATCAGTTAAAATGGTGCAATAATTCTTATTGCACTCCAGAGGCTAGGTGCAAACGATAAACTTCAACGATACAACCACACTCGCAATAAATACAGCAGTTTATCCGTATCCAGCGGTTTCGTCAAATAATCATTCGCACCGGCTTCAATACATTTCGCTTTATCCCCTTTCATCGCTTTCGCGGTCAACGCAATTATCGGCAAATGCCGGAACTGAGATTGGCTTCTAATGCGCCGCATCGTTTCATAGCCATCCATTTCAGGCATCATAATGTCCATCAACACAATATCAATGTTCGGATGTTCAGTCAAGAGTTGGAGGGCTTCTTTCCCCTGATTGGCAACGACGACATTCATGTTTTGGCTATCTAAAAAAGTCATTAAGGCAAATGTATTGCGCACATCGTCGTCCACTATGAGCACTCTCTTGCCCGTGAGAATGGCTTGTTTGTCATGTACCCGCTGGAGCATTTTCTGCTTTTCTTTCGGCAAATTAGTTTCCAGTTGGTGTAAAAAGAGAGTCGTTTCATCTAATAAACGTTCTGGCGAATGCGCTGATTTGATAGTGAGTTTAGCTTCACACTGATGCAACAGCGTTTCTTCGGTCACCGTTAATTCTCTTTCCGCATAAATAACGATAGGAATTTGTGACAGACGCTCTTCCCGACAAAGTTGTTCCAGTAATTGGAGACTGGCGCCTTGTTCACAGTCAACATCTAAAATAATACAATCACACGTTTGCTGTTGGAGATGATGATAAGCCTCGGTGTGGGTCGTGGCGAAAACCGACTTCACTTCAGAGTTACCGATTAAATTCAAAATCTGTTGGCGACGCGGTGCTTGGTCCACCACGACTAATAAGGTTCTAATCGTAGTGTCAATAAAATGTTCGATCTTTCTGAACGCTTCACTCAGTTCGGCCATCCCTACGGGCTTCAACAAACAACCAATCGCGCCCATTTGTTTAGCATCTTTATCATGGTCAAAAGCGGAGATAAAATGCACCGGGACATGCCGAGTGTCAGGATTATCTTTCAATTTCTCCATGACGGTCCAACCGTCTATCTCGGGCAAGCCGACGTCCAGAATAATCGCATCCGGTTTATAATCGGTCGCGAACTGCAAACCGGTTTTGCCATCTTCGGCGACTACACACTTAAAATCTCTTTCGTGGGCCAAGTCTATGAGGGTGCGTAAAAAGTTACGGTCATCTTCAATAATTAACAAAATTCGGTCTGATGCTTGAAGATGGTCGCTATCGTCTATCACCGGTTTAGTGGCAGTGCGAACCGGTGTGGTCGCCTCGGGCCCTGTATTCGGAGGGATAACACCCTCTTTCTGAGGGATAACACCCCTCGAAGGGGTGTTATCCCTGCTGTCTTGCGGAGGGATAACACCCCTCGAAGGGGTGTTATCCCTGCTATCTGACTTTTCCGTAGTCAGCGGTAAATAAATCGTGAAGGTACTGCCTTGACCTGGCTCACTGCGCAGTTTAATTTCGCCCCCCAGGAGACGCACTAACTGGCGCGAGATAGTTAAGCCCAAGCCCGTCCCCCCATAACGGCGGCTGGTGGTACTATCGGCTTGTTGGAACGCTTCAAAAATAACTTGTAGTTTGTCTTTGGGAATCCCAATGCCCGTGTCACTGACACTGAGGGTCAACCATTCGGACGGGGCGGTTTCTGATAAAATAAATTCCTGGGCCGCCGCCCGCCGGACTTCCAGTTTCACTTCTCCCTGGGCCGTAAATTTAAAAGCATTCGACAGTAAGTTATTGATCACTTGTTTAAGTCGCTGCCCGTCGGTATGTAACACTGGGGGGACATCGTCCGCCAAGTTCATGACAAAAGCGACTTTCTTACTGTCGGCAATGGGCTGGAATTTTTGCTGCGTCATGGTCACTAACTCACTTAACAAGACCTCTTCTTTCTGAATATCGATTTTGCCCGCTTCTATCTTGGACAAATCCAGGACTTCATTGATAAGAGTCAGTAAATCCGAACCCGCACTATGAATAGTCTGAGCATATTCAATTTGTTTAGCGGTCAGGTTACCGTCCTTGTTACCGGCTAACAGTTGTGCCAAAATCAGCAAACTATTCAGCGGCGTGCGTAACTCATGGGACATATTAGCGAGAAATTCCGATTTATATTTACTCGCTATCTCCAGTTCCGAGGCTTTCGTTTCAATATCTTGTCGCGCTCTTTCTAAAGCCAGATTCTTGTCCTTGATAGCACTCTTCTGGCGTTCTAATTCGCGGGCCCGTTCTTCCAATTCGTCATTAACCTGTTGTAACTCTTCTTGTTGTGCCCGTAATTCTTCGGATTGCGATTGTAACTCCTCATTGGTAGTTTGCAATTCGGCTTGTTGTGCTTGTAAATCGTTCGCTTGGCTCTGGCTTTGTGCTAACAGCACCTGCATTTGGTCACGCGCTTCGGTACTATTCACCGCTATCCCTAGACTCGGCATAGCTTGTTCTAAAAAATCCCGTTGCATGGTCGTCAAGGGCTCAAAAGAACCGAGTTCCACCACCCCTAATACATGGTCTTCATGTAAAAAAGGCATCAGCAGCACATGACGCGGAATGGCTTTGGAGAGACTCGAACGAATAATGTAAGTATACTCTTCGGGCTGATGAGTACAAGCCATGGCCCGTTTCTCTAACGCCGCTTGACCTACTAAGCCTTCCCCTAATCGAAATCGGTCGGGCAAATGGTCTGGTGGGGTATAAGCATAACTAGCCACTCTTTGTAAATACTGTTGTTGGTTTGAATCCGTGCGCCGCAGATAAAATAATCCCACTTGTGCCTCCAGATAGGGGGTGAGAAAATCAATGGTATTTTTAGCTAACGTGGTCACCTCCTGTTCGCCACGTAATTTTTCATTTAACTTGGCCAGACCCGTTTTCAACCAATCTTGCTGGGCATTTTGCGCGGTGGCGCCGCGTAAAGTGCGGGTCATATTCGCCAGTGCGACGCCCAGTTGGTCGTCTTCAGATAACAATTCTACATCCTTACTATAATCCCCAGCCGCGATAGCATTGGCTTGTTGTATCACTTGACGTAGAGTATGAATCATATTCGACAACGCTTGCCCCAGTTGGTCGTTTGGTGATAGGAGTTTGACTTCCTGGCTAAAATTACCTACGGCAATGGCATTGGCCTGAAGGATAGTACCCTGAATACTATCCTGTAGTTGTTGCACGGAGTTAACGATTTCGGCAATCTCATCACGCCCGCGATAGGTAAGCTGTTCTTCAATTAATTGTCCTTGCGCGAGAAATTTTAGATGTTTATTGACTTGGAACAGCGGGCGCGAAATTTTCTGTGCCACGAAGGTGCTAATCAGAAACACCAGACAGACGGCAAACCCCATAAAAGCGAAAGCCACCCACCGGACCTGAGAATAATTTTGGTTAGCGATAGCATACACGTTAGCCGCAGTTTTGACTTTTTCTTTGACCCAGGCCGAAAACTGTTTATTTACCTCAATAAATTGTTGTCTTTCGGCACCCGTGGCATTGATAAAAGCCTCTTCACGATAGCCTTTAACCGTTTGTTCGGCGGTTAAATTGCTAAGGAGTTTGTATTGTTGCCAAGTTGCTAGAAAGTCTTGAAAATACTTCTCTTCCTCAGTGGAGAAAGCTTGTTTCTGCCAAGTTGCCAAAGCCTGGTCTATGTTTTCAATGGTGGCCTGTCGTTTTTGATTCATTTCGGTTTGTAATTTTTTATCCGGGGCCATCGTCGTCATGAGAGACCGACGACGAACCGAATCCATCGGTTGTCCCAGTTTTTGGAAAAGTTCTTCAATTTTGCTGGTCGTGTCATAGACTTCACCTACCCATTGGAAGGTGGTTTTGGTGTTGTAGATGCCGTATAGTCCTAGTGCTACTAAGATAGTAATAAAAATCAAAGACAGTAAAAACAGTTTGGTGGCAATGCGAATGTTGTTCATCATACAGAAACTCTTTATTTGTTGAATCGGGTTATGAGGTACTAGGTTTCCTAAACCTTCCAGAGACTTCAACCGGGCTGGACTTGGCCCGGCTAAAGCCTCACTGCTATTAAGTTAAGCCTGCCAAAGAAACCTTGAAGGTCTAAAACCAGACCTTCAAGGTTAAAACCTGACCGGAGCCGAGCTGGACTAGAGGCTTCAGCCGCACTGCCATTAAGTTAAGCCGGCCAAAGAAACCTTGAAGGTCTAAAACCAGACCTTCAAGGTTAAAACCTGACCGCTGGATTCCTTAACTTAATGGCAGTGAGGCTTCAGCCGGAAGAATTGTAGAATTAACCGAATGGTTAAGTCAAGTCATTTGGCAAATTCTTGAGTAGTCTGGTAAATTATGTACGTGGTTGTCTGCATCAGAATTTGCAGAATTGTAGAATTAATAGAATGGTTAAGTCAAGTCATTTGGTAAATTCTTGAGTAGTCTGGCAAATTATGTACGTGGTTGTCTGAATAGTCACTCACCTTACACCTCCAAATTGAAATAAGGTAATTATTACAAGTTATTAGCTAATTTATGGTTGCTTGACTTCTTAATTAAAAGGGAATAATATATTATTAAGGTGTAAACTCTCTTAACTCATCTTACGTAGCGTATAACTGTTTCGGGAATGAACGTAGCGAATTCCCGAAACCAGCACGTTTGACACCTTTGCGTAAGGTGAGATACTAAAAATAGTGTTGCACACCAGGTTTCGATACTTAATAACTTAAGGTCTCACCTTACCATTGTTTTGACAATTTAGACAGTTCCTCCAGAAACAAGTCCACATTCCATTTTAATAGCATTTTCTGTTCGGAACTTCTTAGAAATGGTGAAATATCATCTTTAGCTTTTTCCCAATCAATACTTTGAATTTTTTCACGCAGTTGGTTGATATACCACGCAGCAGTCACTTGAATAGGTTGGTTGGCCCAGGGTCCTTGTTGATGTAGCGCATTCGCCAAAAAATCCAAATTGGGTAACACTTCCCGATTGACATACCAAAGAAAATCATACCAATCTCGTCCTTTTAGATATTTTCGACATAGAAGTGCGTGACTTTTACTGGCAAAGCTACTAGGGAGGTCTTGTATTTCAATGGGAAAATTCACGGGAAAGTCTAAAAATTTAACTGCCGTTTGACAACCTGCTGGTGGATTGATGTCGATTTCTAACTTGATGGTGAATTTTTTATGGAGAGGATGTTTAAATGATAATTCCAAAAATTTACCGATGGAATTGTCTTTGAGAAACATTTTTTGCACGGTCACCCCCACTTTGCTTTTGTCCTTAATTTCAGGATAAATGCCATATTGCTGACAGACCTCTGCAATGGCTTTCTGATAAGGTTGCCAGGTAAAATCAGGATGGATCTGTTTTAGCACAAAATCTAAATCTTCTGAAAAACGTGGTAAGTCATAGACTATGCGCAAGCAGGAACCGCCGTGAAAAACGGCTTTGGCAAAGAAATCGGTATGGGACAAGCCCTGCAAAATAATTTCCTGCAAAATCTCTTTCAAGGCGTCTTCCTCTTCCTTAACAGTTTTCACTGCATATTTTTCAAGTCCATCTTTGATAATGTTAGGTATCATAACTCTTCTCTACCGTTTGGCAGACGTAGTTGTAGCAAATAGTTCTCGTTGAATCCCATTCAGAAAAGCGAGAACTCGCCGGGCGCGAAATACGGACTTCACCTGCTGAAAATCTGCCAACGTCAATGTTCTGAGATTCTCTTCTTCAATGCGCAAGCTGTCCAGTAACCAGTCGATGCTGGTCCATTCAATTTTTCTATCATACACATAATCGGCCAAGGCCCTCAAGGGGGTTGCCATCAAAAAAGTTTGCCCTTGATACTCCTCACGAGTGACACCGCTTAAAAATTCCGCTACCTTGACGGGCAAATGCACATATTCAAATTCAAAGTCACCCAAAGGAGTTTCAAAATGCCGCGGCCGCCCTTTTGAAATGACACTGAGGACTTGGACCACTCGTTCTGGAATCCAACCATGATATGATAGGGCACTTTCAAAGGAAATGTAACTATTTGGCACCATCTGACCGGCTACCACAAATTCGCTAACTTTAACGGTGCGATATTTGGGGGCCACCAGGTAGGTACCGCGTTGTAACCGCATTAAATATCCTTTGGCCAGGGCCTGATGGACCAGTCTATAACATCTGGTGGGACTGCCATCAGACAGACGGACTAAATCTCTCGGGTGGAAAATTCGTTGTTGAAATTCAGGGTGTTGCAAAATTTCGATAAAGGTTGACATTTGGAATTTACGTGAAAAATCAAAAATAATATGTTTGTTATTAATAAAGCAAAACCATCATTTGCAAGAATCTGCCTATTCGCGGTTCGCGCACAACGGTGGCCATCACTATAACCGCGCCAGCCCAATCGCCCGGGCGTTTACCGGCACCGTGCACTCCGCTTCTGGTCCCTCGACACGTTGGTCACCTCGTTACCACGCGCCGCGGTCATCCTTATACACCAGTCTGCGTGATACCTGTAAGTGTTTGATTTTATTGGGTATCAATAAGTATATCATAATATGCTTATTTCTTATAAATCAAATACATAAAAACTTGTGTATAAGGATGACCGCTCCGCGTGGTAATGCCGTGAGGACGCTCCGCGTCTAAACCCCCGAACTACTACGAATTGGCCACCCCTGGGAGGTGCCTGTCACCGTGACACACGGGACGCGGAGCGCGTCCCCGCGGCATTACCACGCGGAGCGTGGTAACGAGGTGATTCAATTCTATTCAAAGTTAAAATACCAGTTTCAAGTAACACCCTCCATGGAATTGTCACTCTCGGCGGTTGTCAACTTCAAGGTTCTCTGCTATGCTATTATGCTATAGTGATGTTCTTACAAATTTATACCTCAAGAATTTTTCGCCAAGGGATAACACCCCTTCGAGGGGTGTTATCCCTCGAAACTAAGGTATAAAAGTAGAAGAATATTAAGTACTGAAGCAGAAATTCTACGGTATTTTCCCTCACCCCCGGCCCCTCTCCCAGAGGGAGAGGGGAGACAGGCGGCACCAATGGTTTTCTCCCCTCTCCCTCTGGGAGAGGGGCCGGGGGTGAGGGAAAATACCACGAATTAAAAAAACTGTAGTGAGGCAATGCGGGTGATGACTGAGGATTGGCAGGACTGCCAGTCATGAGGGAGATTATCACCTACATTGCGTCACTATCCAAATGATTACTTGGAATCGAAGATGACTGACCTTGACACCGAAGCCAGGCTTACTCTAAAAGGGGTTCATGGCACCAACCGTGCTGCCGCACAACAAATTGCCCAGCAACGTCTCTTTCAAAAGACTGACAAAGGACGTGCAGGTACGGGTGTTTGGGACCACCAATAAATAGATGGTCCATTTAATTCCTCACGTCAGAGATTACCCCAACCAGGAGTACAAAGCGGAGCTTTGTTACAAAGCTCCGCTTTGTACTCCTGAAGCTTTGAGGAAATATGAATATGACTCCCCAAATGCAAGAAGCCGTGAACACGGTAATGAAGAAACTTCGCGCCATGAATCCCGCCGAATTTCGCGCCGAACTGGACCAACGTCGGAATAGCGATATTGCTAATTTATTTGCCATGGCCCGGGAATTTGATGACAACTTCATGCGCTTGCCGCCGCGAAAGACCGCCGACACCCCACCAGTTGTGCCAGTGACGGTTGCCAAGTGACCCCCAGCTCAGACCACTGCAAAGACCGAAGGTTGGTCACCTCGTTACCACGCTCCGCGTCTAAACCCCCGAACTACTACGAGTTGGCCATCCCTGGGAGGTGCCTGTCACCGTGACACACGGGACGCGGTAACGAAGGGAAATGGTGCGTGGGACGCACCCTACACCGGCTACTCATAATGCGTCCACATCCTCAATATATGTACCATTCTCACTTCCTCTAACACCTCATAAACCAGGCGATGTTGAAGAGTCAGGCGGCGGGCATAGAAACCTCTTAAATGGCCAATGAGTTTTTCATAAGGTGGTGGAGTGCTATAAGGATTTTGTGCCAGTAATTATAACAGGCGTTCCGTTTGAGGTTTATAACCCGCCCACGCGAGTTTTTTAGCATCCTTAGCCGCTTGGCGACTTAAAGTGATTCGCCAATTCACCAGTCTAACTCCTCTAACGGGATGCCCTGTTCTAAAGGTTCTCGATGGGCTTGCTGAATACTTTCTACCAGCCCCGCAAATTGATTCAAATACCGTGTTTCTTCAATGGCACGCCAATCTTGGGTACTGAGAACGACGAATCCGTCTCCCTGGTCACGAATCACTTGCAAGATGTCGTGTGCTTCTAAACACTGGTTAATCGCTGGTGGCCAATGTTGTTGAAATTGGGTTTCGGTAATGGATAACATGGTTTATCTTTTCTGCAATTAATGGTAAGGCTATTTTTGAATCTACTGGTGCAATAATCCTTATTGCACTCCAGAATCATCTTCTCTCTCTCTCTGGAGTGCAATAAGAATTATTGCACCGCTGCGCAATAATCCTTATTGCGCTCCAGAGAAAAGGTTACCGATTCGTAGGAATTCGCACGCCTAACCAAAAACTTGAACATCGAGTAATATTATTATTCGGAAAATTCTAAAATTTGGCAAATTCGGATTCTGACAAGCAGAATTGTAGAATTAACCGAATGGTTAAGTCAAGTCATTTGGCTAATTCTTGAGTAGTCTAGTAAATTATATACATAGTTGTCTGAATCAGAATTTGCAGAATGGTAGAATTAACCGAATGGTTAAGTCAAGTCATTTGGCCAATTCTTGAGTAGTCTAGTAAATTAATTATTACAAGTTATTAGCTAATTTATGGTTGCTTGACTTCTTAATTAAAAGGGAATAATGTATTATGAGGTGTAAATTCTCTTAACTCATCTTACGTAGCGTATAACTGTTTCGAGAATGAACGTAGCGAATTCCCGAAACCGGCACGTTTGACACCTTTGCGTAAGATGAATTAATAATATTATCATTCTGCAAATTCTAAAATTCTGCAAATTCTGATTCTGACAGTCAAAATTGCGTAAATTGCGTAAGGTGAGTTAATAACACACTTTACTCATGGCTACTCAACCACCCCTAGCCCCTCCTGGCTAAGGCGGGGAATATCCCCTGCGATTTCCGTGATGCTACTCCCCTCCTTACCAAGGTAGTGCGTAAGGTGAGTTAATAACTTAAGGCTATGCTAAGACAAAGCGTCTTGATATTAACAGGCCCAATAATGGGCTTATAAAAAAGAGGAATAGTTCAAGATGAATAGCAAAGTAGTATTTCATCGCTCTGGGGAAAACTGTAATTTCGTGAAACGCGCTTGGGGTGTTGAGCACTTGCCAGCGATTACGTCGGAAAATATGGAGATGCACCTGAAAAAGGTAGCGCCAGGCAGCGTCGGCGTACCGCATGTGCATACTTGCGACACCTTGTATTATGTTATGGCAGGTACTCTGATATCGTTCAGCGGCGAAGACTTGTCGCATGTTGATCACCAGCCTGCGGGCGTGTTTGTGTGTGTGCCGAAAGGAGTCGTTCACACCGTGGCAAATATTGGCGATAGCGAAGTTATCACGGTGGTTGCCCACAATCAAACGGATGTCGAAGCGACGACCGTCCTGCTACGCGACCTGGAGGAACTGGCCAAAACACGGGCACATGAGTTGAGATTGTCCCATCAGAATAATGACCTCGTCCTAGAGGACGATCGAACGTTCTAGCGAGCGTAGAGCGTAGGGTGCGTTAGCGACAGCGTAACGCACCATTTTTCCTCCCATTTTTCCAAAAAACACCAAGAGAAAAGTAATGATGAATTCCAACAAAGGTGCGTTACGGCGCAAAAATCCGCGCCTAACGCACCCTACGCTTGCTGCCAGTCCTTGAAGGACTGGCAGTCCTGCTCGAGTAGCCACCCACATCGCATCACTACCACCTTTTTTACCATTATGAGGATAAAACCATGTATAACACGACAACAAAACTCCGTAAAATGGCTACCTCCGTAGTCAGTACGGTCATCTTAACGGCAGCCATTACTTCACCTGCCGTTGCCCGGGTAGATTTTGGCAAACCCGGCGACCCAGTCCATTTAGTAGTAGGCTACCTACCTCGCTACACCGAGTCCTGGTCCGGTGTGGTGAACAATGGCAAACAATTCTGGAAAAAATACTTTCCGGCGGGTTCTACCATCGATTTTCAACTAATGGGACACGGGTTGTTTATTATTGATGCCATGGTGGCGGGGAAACAACATCTTGGTTATATGGGAGACATGCCGGCCATTGAGGGGACTTTTCGCTATCTCAAACCTCGTGGTGGCGTGGATATTCGCATTATAGCCGTGCCGGGCACTTCGCAACAAATGTGCAATAATTTCTTAGTACGTAAGGATGCCCCAGACTTTCAGAATAGTAAGGAAGCGGTGCAATGGATGAATGGCAAAGTCTTTGCCACTCTGCTTTCTACTTGTAGTGACCGTTTTGCTCGCCTGGCTTTTCAAGCCAGTGGCGTCAAACCCAAGGAATATCTGAATCAAAGTTTTGATCTCATGGTCGGCAGTTTCCGTAGCGGCACCATTGACGCAGCCACCATTTGGGAACCAATAGCTTCTAAACTCGTCAAAGCGGGTTTGGCCAAACGTGTGGCCACGGGTAAAGATTTTGAGGTGATGGATAGTGCCATCATGGTCATGTTAAACGACTTGATCGAACAACGACCAGACATTCATAAAGCCTGGCTACAATCCGAATTAGATGCCCAATTATTCTTGGCCGACCCTACCCATGAGGCGGAAGTGATAGACATGGTCAAGCAACAAATAGGAGACACACTGGAAGTGGATAAAGAGGTGTTGCGAGAAGCCTTGTATGGAGGACAACCAGGCGAGGTCAAATTGCAATTCGATTTTATCGTGAATGATAAGGTACGAAAGTTCCTTGACGAGGCTACCGCTTTTCTTAGCAAGTTGCCCAAAAAAGTGGTGGCGGCACCGAAAATACGGGCCGAGGGCGTGATGGATGAAGTGGGTCGTCAAATTCTGAAAGAACGCGGATTGACCAGTCCGGTGGGAGTGATCAAAGGTAGCCAGAAGTAATCAAGTGATACTCCGCACCGTCACTCATTAAAATTCTTACCATACGTAGCTGTTCACCTCGTTACCACGCTCCGTAACGAAGTGAACATTTGAAGTTCACCTCGTTACCACGCTCCGCGTGGTAATGCCGTGAGGACGCTCTGCGTCTAAACCTCCAAACTACTACGAGTTGGCCACCCCTGGGAGGTGTTTGTCACCGTGACATACGGGACGCGGAGCGTCCCCGCGGCATTACCCCGCGGAGCGTGGTAACGAGGTGAAAAAAATGTAGCCGTCGCTATTTGGACAGTTCTTGCAATTCCGCTAGACTGAGGCCCGTCGCTTGGGCAATTTCTTCCATCGTCAGACGGCCCAACGCCAAGAATTGTTTAGCTAGAATCCGCGTTTGTTCCTGTTTTCCCTCTTGCAAAGCTTGCTGCCGGACCTTGACGACCTTTTGCCGGGCTTTAGCGGCCCTTTGCTGGGCCTTGACGACCTTCTGCCGGGCTTCCTGCAACTCCCACTGGATAGAGGCTTCGTCACGCAAGGCTTTCTCTCGGGACTCCGCTAACTGTCGGGTGGTGTCATCGGCACTGAGTTCTTCTAATACCTCAAAGGCTTTACTAATCAAGGGCGTCTGATAATAAGTTCGCATCGTTCTCTCCTCTTCCTCGGGGGCGTGATTGAAAAAATGGAGCCATCACCTCGTTACCACGCTCCGCGGGGACGCTCCGCGTCCCGTGTGTCACGGTGACAGGCACTTCCCATTAGTGGCCAACTCGTGGTAGTTCAGGTGTTTAGACGCGGAGCGTCCTCACGGCATTACCATGTGGAGCGTGGTAACGAGGTGATACTTATTATACCAAAAAATTCCTGCTTCAGAACTTAATTTACGCCCGCTTATGGAATCAATTCTCCTCCAGATAACCGTAATATGGTATTGAGAAAAGCCTTCAATTCAGGGCAAGCATTGGCAGAAATTAGCAAGTCTTGACCTTTGAGAATGCTCATCCCATCTCGAGGTTTGTTATAACTCTCCCGACGCCGGCCAAATTCAAAGATGTCTTTCAGATGTTTTGATGGCGGTTTGTCATGATTGATTTGTTCTGGATTATTACCAGGTTTGGCCATGTTATGTTCTGCTAACTTCTGAATGGTTGGCCAATAAGGAATTAACCAAGCCTCAAAATCATGCAGGGCTACATGAGGATAAAACTTTGGTTCATTTCCCACCCATTGTCGCATCTGGTGTTTGGCGTCGTCGGCATCCTTAAAATCTTTCGTTCCCGTATAAACATCGGTTAATGCAATCACCGCGTCATGCTTTCGCAGATGCGTATTAACCATTCGTTTAAGTTTATCTCCCTTCGGGATACGTCCACCAGAAGAAATAAATTTTAGTCTAGGCTTGGCATTGGGTAAGCGAGAATGCAAAAAATTTTCCAATACCTGTTTAAAAAACATCAATTCCGTTTCTCCTTCTACTAAAATGACGATACTTACATTCTTGCGCTTTATACTCATGCTCTTCCCCCAATCTGTCCCATCCGCCAAAGTTCATCCAGAGAATAATCTGTTAGCCAGATGTCTAAGTCAAACTCCTCTGAATCGGCCCAGGTCATTTTAGTCAAACCGTCCTCCTCGCGATCTAGCACCAGCACTTCTTTAGGTTCTAAAAATCTAATGAGCCGGTCGGAATGGGTAGCCACTATCAGATGCGTTGACCGCGCCGCATCCCGCATGGCATGGCAGAGAAGACCGAGTAATTCTGGATGCAAACTGACTTCAGGTTCATCAATGAGAGTCACGGTAGCTAAGTTGGGACTATACAACAAGGTGACCAACCATAAAAACCGCAACGTTCCTTCCGAAAGTTGATCCATATATAGCGGCTTCGAAAAATTCTCATCTTCCCAAGTCATCGCTAACATGCCCGCAGCGACCGCTGGAAAATTAAGTCGTTTAAATCCTCGGAAAGCTACCGCCAAGGTATCCTCAATCACTTCAAAACGTGCCCGGTCTGTTTCCCGTAAATTGTACAGACAAGGAATCAAAAATTCTCCATTTGGACCTGGATGAGTCCCTGGTTCCATGCGCTGTGGGAGTCGAATGGGTGACTGACGACGGAGGTCCAGGGTATACGCACTGTAAATAGCACATGATGACAATTGCTGTCTCATCTGTTCTGGTTGTCGCATCATTTTGGGCACTTGGGACAAGGCCGTTTCAGAATCGTCGTACTCCCAATCGGGACGCATTAACTGTTGTTTCTCCCGACTCCAATATCGAATAGATGAACGCTGGGAGTCAATATACTTAAACGGTTTGTCCTGCTGTGGATGTTGTTGTGACAATTCTTCATGGGTTATCTCATAAGAAATTCCCTGAGTTCCCAATTTTATAGAATATTCAAGCGGCGCATATTTAGGCACTTTCATAGCTAACTTAAAAGACATACTGTCGGTCTTGTCACAGGTTAACAACGAATGAAATCCGCCCAAATTGGAAATAATATTTTTCAGTTCCCCCTTAGCCAACGCGGCGAGTAAAGTAAATACTTCCAAGACCGACGTTTTGCCAACGCCGTTGGCACCAATCATGACCGTAAAAGGTCGCATTTCTAGGTCTTCTATCGCCAAGAGACGGCGATAACCAGAAATGCTCATTTTGCTAAATCTGTTTACCATTATGTAAATTCCTTAGTCAAGTAAATATATTACTACTTACAAGCCTTTGTCGCTTATAATTTCTTAAAAACCAGTGTGTCTGTAGATTTCTGTTAATATTAACAGAATAAAATAAGTTTTTTAACTGACGACGAATTATATTACGCTAATGCCGTTAAAGTAAGTTTTTTCCAAAAAATTTAAGGAAATACTTGACAATGGTTAAATAAACCCCCATAATAAGACACAGATGTTAGTACGCACTGGTATTGTACCAGTTCTATCCACCAATATGGATTCTGTTTATCCACCAGTGTGGATTTGATCCTTCCATTGTTATGGAATAATCTTTTTTATATTGTTTTTATATATGGGGCGTCTGGCATCTTATATAGGGTGGGCATGATCAAAGGATTGTGCTCACCCACTGTTTTTATATTTGAAACAAGCGTGATGCTGTTTATCTAGTTCCCACGCTGGCACATAGGAACGAGATAAAATCGCCATGGATACTTTCCTCCTCAAGGCGTCTTCCTCTTCATCAGCGTTTTGCACGGCATATTTTTTAAATCGGTCTTTGATAATGTTAGATATCATAACTTTTCTCTACCGTTTGAAAGACCTAGTTGTAGCAAATAATTCGCGTTGAATTCCATTTAGAAAAGCGAGAACTCGCCGGGCGCGAAATACGGACTTCACCTGCTGAAAATCTGCCAACGTCAATGTTCTGAGATTCTCTTCTTCAATGCGCAAGCTGTCCAGTAACCAGTCGATGCTGGTCCATTCAATTTTTCTATCATACACATAATCGGCCAAGGCCCTCAAGGGGGTTGCCATCAAAAAAGTTTGCCCTTGATACTCCTCACGAGTGACACCGCTTAAAAATTCCGCTACCTTGACGGGCAAATGCACATATTCAAATTCAAAGTCACCCAAAGGAGTTTCAAAATGCCGCGGCCGCCCTTTTGAAATGACACTGAGGACTTGGACCACTCGTTCTGGAATCCAACCATGATATGATAGGGCACTTTCAAAGGAAATGTAACTATTTGGCACTATCTGACCAGCTATCACAAATTTGCTAACTTTAACGGTGCGATATTTGGGGGCCACCATGTAGGTACCGTGTTGTAACCGCATTAAATATCCTTTGGCCCAGGCCTGATGGACCAGTCTATAATATCTGGTAGGACTGCCACCAGACAGACGGACTAAATCTCGCGCGTGGAAAATGCGTTGCTGAACTCCAGCGTTTTGTAAAATTTCGATAATTAACATTGGGGTTTTCGTCAAAAAATTAGTTTATCTTGTTCCCACGCGCCCGCGGTCACCCTTTTGAAGTTGGAGTCCGGAATTTATTCCGTCTTCGAAGTTGGAGTCCGGAATTTATTCCGTCTTAGAAGTTGGAGTCCGGAATTTATTCCGTTCTGTGAACGAGACGGAATAAATTCCGGACTCCAACTGCTACTGAGGCCGGAATTGATTCCGTCTTTGAAGTTGGAGTCCGGAATTTATTCCGTTCTGTGAACGAGACGGAATAAATTCCGG